>JBDUCB010000185.1:0-4450 GCA_040003695.1 bacterium | reverse complement strand
GTGCGAGTTCGCGCGCGCAAAGGCTATTATTCGGCGAAGCCGTCGAATGTTGCGGTGAACTAGGTGTAACGCAAACTGTTAGTTTGCGGACGGTACTTGAGCGATCAACCCGCGACGCAAACTAACAGTTTGCGTTACAAAGGACCGAGAGCTGAGATTCTATGCAAGAACTGCTGACCCAGTTTCTCGAGCACCTGCGTTACGAACGCAACGTCAGCGAGCACACCTCACGCAATTACCAAAGCGACTTGGAACAGTTTCTGAATTATCTCGCGCCCGCTCATCCGAAAACGCGGAAGAGAAGCGCGCCCCCTTTGGCGGCCATCGATCACATCACCATTCGTGAATGGCTTTCAACGCTGCACACCGCACAAAAGAAGAAGGCTTCAATCGCCCGCAAGCTGGCCGCGCTGCGGACGTTTTTTCAGTTTCTCGTGCGCGAAGGTGTACTGGAAGTAAATCCCGCAAAACTGGTTGCGACGCCGCGTTTGGAAAAGAAATTGCCCGTCCACTTGTCGATTGAAGAAGCAGTCAACTTTGTTGAAACGCCTGACGTCGCGACCGACCTTGGAAAACGAGATCGAGCGATGCTGGAATTGATGTACGCGACCGGCGTGCGCGTGGCCGAGTTGACTAAACTGAACGTGGGCCACATTGATTTCAAGAACAGATTGATTCGCGTAACCGGCAAGCGGCGCAAGGAGCGCATCGTACCGTTTGGCGAGCCTGCGCTCGAGGCCTTGCGAACCTATCTCGATGTGCGCGACAAATTTTTAGACGCAGCGCCCATTTCACTCCGCGAACCTGAAGCGCTTTTTCTAAACTATCAGGGGACAAGAATTACGACGCGCTCGGTGGGAAGGATGGTAGAAAAATACATTGGCATCTGCTCCGGCCGTTACGAAATCAGCCCGCATGCATTGCGGCATTCGTTCGCCACGCATCTGCTCGACAGCGGCGCCGACCTGCGCGACATTCAAGAGCTGTTGGGCCACGCGCGGCTTTCAACCACGCAAATCTACACGCATGTCTCAATGGAAAAGCTTATTCAGGTTTACGACAAAGCACACCCGAAAGCGTAAATCGTGAATCGTAAATCGTAAATGGTAGTTTTTGGAACTTGAATCTTGCCGCAGATCTTGAAATAAGCGAGTAGCTTTCGCGACCTCAACATCTATTCACGATTTACGATTCACGCTCTTACAGCGTTGAATGCTCATCCTCGCCGTTGGCACGTTCAATTGCTTCCTGGCAGGCAGCGTCGTAGCGGGCAGTAGGCAGGGCTTCAAGGCGACGTTCGTTAATTAATTTACCGCACCTCGCGCATTGACCATAAGAACCCTCTTCAATTCGCAGCAGCGCTTGATCTATATCGGCGATCATTTGCGATTCTCGTTCTCCCATGCGCAGCGCCATCTCTTTATTCACATCCATTAAAGACATGTCGACAGTGTCTTTCACACCGTCATCCGAGAGTTCGAGTGCGGCCGCCTGATCGTCGCGCACATGTTCGGCGTGCTGTGCGAGTTCGGAAAGTAGTATTTGTTTGAAGTGAGCCAGTTTCTCAGGCAGCATTTGTTCCCCTTGCAGCTTTTCGAATCGTATTCCCCCAGCGATCTGTTTGCGGGGTCGGCATTATAGCTTACGAGGTTTGATTAGGGTAACGCTCCGGAAAGCGCTTTCCGTTTTGCGGTGATGGATTGACTAGTGCCAGCGCGCAAACGAACGGTTTGAGTTACAGACTCAAAACTTCCAGGTCAGTGAGAAGCGAACGGCCCGTGGGGTGCCGGGTGAGATATTGTCGTTGCCGTCCGCGTTGACAAAATATTTCTTGTCGAACAAGTTTTCCAGGTTTGCCTGGAGGCCAACTTTTTCAGTGATCGTGTAGTACAACGCCGCATCGACTCGGGTGTAACCAGGCAGAGTGACCTTGTTATCAATCGCCGCGAACATGTCGGAGCGATGAATCAGCCCGAGACCCGTACCCCACTTGCGTGCGAATCGGTAATTGTTCCATAAAGAAAACGTGTGACGCGGAACCTGGCCCACGCGTGCGCCTTTGGTTGCCGCGGTTGTGGCGCTGGTAACGCGCGCATCCTGATACGCGTAACCTCCGACTATCTGCCAGTCGCGAGTTAGACGGCCGTTCAATCCTGCTTCAAAACCATCGCTGCGCTGGCTGCCTGTTTGCACAATCTTTGCCGGATCGTTCGGATCAGTTGCCCGAGTATTCCTGCGATCTAACCTATACACGGCGGTCGTCAGAGAAAGCGTTTGCGACAGATCCCACTTCGCGCCGAATTCGTAGTTGCTAAACTTTTCAGGCTTCAGCATCTGCGTAACGGCCGTGAGGGAAGAGAACTGATCGCCTGAGCTGGGCAGGTACGAAACGCTATAACTGGCGTAAAGCGACAAAGGCATTATCGGCTTGAATACGACGCCCAGGCGTGGCGACCACAGACCGTCGACGCGGCTAAGGTTTTCGTTGTTTCGGTTGTTGTGAAACTTTAGGTTGAAATGATCGAAGCGCACGCCGGCCAGCAACTGAACCTTCGCAGACAACTCGATCTGATCCTGGGCGTAGGTAGCTGCCACATTAGCCTGCACATGATTGTCGGCGTCAGTCGCATTCTGCCGAAAAGTTACCGGCGTACTGATGGTGGGGTCGGCAAAGGGTACAGAGATTGACGTCGATCTGTTGTTGAAGAAACCGGTGTTGCGGAAGTTGTTTGAAGTCTGGCGACCGAATTCAGCTCCGGCCAGAAGTGTGTGGCGCAGAGAGCCGGTCTTCATTGCATAAGTCAGATCAGTTTGGTTGAAAAGATTATGGCGGCGTGTGGCATTGTTATAAGCGGAAAGATTGACGCGAGTCTGGTCCGCATTTACAACGCCGGGGACAAAGTTTTGATAGAACCGGCGATAGGCGCCAAACGACGTGCGATTGTGAAGGTTGAGATTGCCGATTTGGTGGTCGATAACTGTTGAAGTGAGATTCACACGCGCCCGCACTCGACTATTGCAGGGATCGCCGAAGAAAGTTGAGGTCTCGATGTCGGCAGGTCGGCCTTGAAAAGAAGGAATGCCGCGGTCCGCAACGCGGTTATCGCGAAAATGCTCGTAGCCAAACCGGATTTGTGTTTGCTTGCCGGCGATGATGGTTAAAGTCGGATTGATGCCGAAACGATTCAGGTTAACTTGATTACGGAAGCTGCCGGAATTCTCGTACATACCGTTGAGGCGAAAGGCGACTCGATTACTAATCGGCCGATCAAAATCTCCTAACACCCGCTTGTTGCCGAAAGATCCGCCCTGAAACGTCAGCTCGCCCAACGGTGCAAATCCCGCCTGTTTGGTAACGCGATTGATCACCCCGCCACCTCCACCGCGACCGAAGATCATCGCGTTGGGACCTTTCAATGCCTCGACGCGATCGAGGTTATACAGGTCGCGATAGTACTGAACGTCGTCACGCACTCCGTCGAGGAAGAAGTCGGCTGACGAACTGTTGCCTCTGATAACAACCTGGTCGCGATTGTTTTCTCCCTGGATGGCGGTGATGCCGGGAACATAACGCACCACATCGGCGATGCTTTGCATTCCCTGGTCCTTGATGACTTCGCGCGATAGGACGCTTATCGATTGAGGAACGTCGCGCAGTTCTGTGAGTGTCTTCGTAGCGCTGCTAACAGAGAAGTTGTTATAGCCTGACATGTCAGTAACCGTGACCGTGGCGGTGTACTCAGCAAGCTGAAGCACGATCTCCAGCGGTTCAAAGCTGCTTGGTTTGGAACGGATATTCAATGACGCTTCCGCAAAACCTTCGGCGGAAAACTTCAATGTATATTCGCCCGGCTCGAGCAGCAGGGAAAACTCCCCACCAGCGCTAGTAACAGTGGTGGAAACATCCTGGCTATTTCTCGACGCTGTGATTTTTACTCCGGCGATAGCGGCACCATTTGGATCGAACACCCGGCCACGGAGCTGTGACTGCGTAACGATTTCGCCTGCTTGAGCCGTCCCATGAAGAGTCACGGCGATCAGAATTAGACAGGAAAGCTTAAAAAAAAGGCTGAAGGCCCGCTTGGCTGGCATACTGTTACTTTCGAAAGTCCCAAATGGAATCTAAGGGAGACGTCTTGATGGCGCGCTTTAGTTGAAATTGAAAACCGTTTTCAATTTCGTGAGAGCATAGTGCGACGTGGCACGGCTGTCAACTTCTGGGCTGGGTAACCTGGGGTTTTTGTTTTAAGTGGAGACGAACAAGGAGTTCAGAGTTCAATCTTTAGATTTCGCTTTGAACATGCACGACAAGCTAAGACTTGAATTCTAAGTGCTTGGCGTTATCCATTCGAAATCGTCTCTATTTTTCGGAGCCGCAGATTAATTCGGCAGCTAGTAAGGGAATAGTCAGTTCGTGATGGCCAGTGATTGAATAGCCCTTTCCAGCGCC
>JBDUCB010000372.1:0-4469 GCA_040003695.1 bacterium | reverse complement strand
CAAAGACGGTGAGAATAAGAGCAAGATCCCAGCGGCCAAACCAGGCTCATCAATCAAACGCCGCAGGATCTCGTCGAAATACGGACGTTAGGCGACGATCGGACCAGCCGGGATGGAATTCCATGGTACGAAGAATATGATGAAGGTCCGACAATTATCTTTGGCCACTGGCCCTCCCCAGAACCGCGAAAAGCGAGACGCGCCATCGGGTTGGACACGGGCTGCGTTTTATGGCCACCACTTAACTGCGTATGTATTGGAAACCGATGAATATTCTCCCGCGTGAACGACTGCGTGCGAGTTCAGATTCAGAAAGAACGGTAGCGAATTCAGGTAAGTTGCGTGGCGCTCCTTCTCCCGCTCGAGTTCCAGACAAGCTTGTTTTTGCGGCTCTTTAAGTAACTCTGCCTCGCCTTTCCAAAATTTCAACACTGCCAAATCTTGGTTGCCGATCACCGAAGCAAAGCGCGCGTCGCTGCTGAATAAATCCAGAACTTCTTTGTTCTTAGGTCCCTTGACGATGAGATCGCCGACGGATACAACCCGGTCGTCACTGGCCAACTCCGCCCTTTCAAGCAGTTCAACCAACTCGTCGTAGCAGCCGTGTATGTCTCCAACCACAATTGTTCGTGCCATAACTGATATCAGACCCTAACGCTTTCTGTCCCTGGATTCCAACTATCGAAGGCTGACCCCGTCCTGTATCAGTTTCTGGCAATTGCCAAGCCCAAAAAATTGACGCGCTCAATGGGCACAACCAAGCCCTGGCTGCACGCATCTCTAATACTCGCGCCTCGCGCAAAATCGGTGGAAAAACCGACCATTTCGGCGTCTATTTGATATGTCGTTTGTTTGACACCTCGGAAAATCGTGTGGTAACCTCCGGACTGGCTTTGGCTTTGATTTTAGAAGCATTTTTGGGCATCCAACCCTGCACGCGCGGAGCGTTGAAACCTCGCAAAAAACGGAGGCTGCAAAATCCCTGAGGGAGATTGATCTGGAATTTCGTATTAGCAATCAAGGAGAACGACGGTTAATGTCAATGAGCTTGACCCCCATGAAGTGGATAACACTGATTTCCCTACTGGCTATATCCGCCACCGTCGTGTCTGCACAGATTCCCGCCGGTTCGTCAGCTCGTTCCATCCCGAACGAGGTCGAGAGAAGTGACGCGCAGGTTGGCGAAGTAATATCGAAAGCCGAAGACCATTTCCGCAAGGGCAAGCTAAATCTCGAAGACAATAAGCGCGAACAAGCTCGTGACGAGTTTGATAAGGCCGTCGACTCCGTTTTGGAATCGGGTTTGGACGTCCGCGCGAGTCAGCGGCTGCAAACTTTCTATCTAGAGTTGGTTGAAAAAATTTACCGTGAGGAAGTCCCGCTCGGTCGCACGCCGGTTCAAACGAATATCTCCGAATTAGTAGCGCAGAACAATTCCGCGCCGACGCCGGCTGCCCAGCAAGTTGAATCCCCGCAAATTGGATTCCGCGAGCAGAAGTTTGAACCCTCGCCGCTGGATGAACTAAGCAAGCTGGTTCTGACGCCCGAAGAACAAAATGTTTCCGATGCAGACGTGCTGGCACTCGAACAAGCTAAGCAGAATGTAAACTTCGCGTTCACGATCAATCCACTGATCCAGCAATACATTAATTACTACCAGGGTCGCGGTCGCACTACGATGGAATCCGGCTTGCGACGCTCCGGGCAGTTCATGAGAATGGCCCGCCAGATTTTCAAGGAAGAAGGCGTGCCGGTCGACATCACGTGGCTGGGCCAGGTTGAAAGTGCCTGGCGCCCGAAAGCTGTTTCCTGGGCAGCCGCGTCCGGACTATGGCAGTTTGTGCCTGGCACTGGCCGCCAGTTTGGTTTGAAGCAAACTGCCTGGATTGACGAGCGTAATAGTTATGAACAGGCTACGCGCGCGTCGGCCAAATACCTGAAGAGTCTTGCGGCCCGTTACAACGGAAACTGGGAATTGGCGATGGCTGCTTACAACACGGGCGCAGGAAATGTTGATCGAGGAATTGCGCGCGCGGGTACGGCAAATTTCTGGGCCATCTATCCATATATCTATCAGGAAACTCGCAACTACGTTCCCAATATTCTGGCCACGATCCTGATTGCAAAGAATCCGGAGAAGTACGGATTCAAAGGCGTAAAAGCTGATGCGCCGTTGGGTTATGACGTGGTGCAGGTCGCAAACTCTACAAGTCTGCAACTCGTTGCCGAAGCGACCGACACCAGCGTGGATTATGTTCGTAGTCTTAACCCCGAACTGCGGCGCGATGTGACGCCGCGAGGCGAGCCCTACAACGTTCGTGTTCCGGCAGGTAAAGGCAAACAGTTCTACGCGCTCTTAAAGCGTATTCCGGCTGAACGACGTGACTCAGCGCGCGTAATTTCAGTTGCCCCAGGCGAAGACTTACAAGCCGTAGCAAGTCGTACTGGAGTTAGCTTATCCCAACTGCAAGCGATGAACAGCGGCGTCGATTTGAAGGCGACTACAAAATTGGTGGTGCCAAACAGCGGTATTCGCTTAACCAGCTGGCGTCGCGCCAAACCGGGGACAACAGATCAGCCCACCGCACCTGCATTGAGCAAGGTGCGCGCGCGCAAAGGCGACACGATTGCCCGCATAGCTGCAGCGCACAATCTCGATGCAAATGAAGTTGCTCGCTTGAACGGAGTCACTCCTGAAGCAGAACTTCGTGCCGGCCAGGAAATTCGGCTTCCGGTAACGACAGCGGCCGCTGCTCCGTCGCGTCGCCGGTAGTTTTTGAAATTCATACGTTCTGTCGCTTCGCTTCCTAACGAAGTCGGCAAACCCTCGTTGAGCGCGCTTTCGCAGGTCGCGAGCGCGCTCGATTCATTTTCACCCTCAATCGCCGCTTAAAAAATGCTCTTCGATCTTCACCGTCTTGGTAGAGGAAGCTTCTCCCATGCTTTTTCGCACTCTGTCCGCGGCTGTCTATGGCATCGATGCAGACCTCGTCGATATTGAAGTTGATCTAACTCCAGTTCGGGGCGAAGCAGAGTCTCAACCCTCTGTCACGATCGTTGGCTTGCCTGATGCTGCGGTGCGTGAGTCGCGCGAACGCATCCGCGCCGCAATCAGCAACTGCGGATTTTTCTTCCCGTTTCAGAGAATCACCATCAATCTGGCTCCCGCGGACGTTCGCAAAGAGGGCGCAAGTTTTGATCTCCCGATCGCACTGGGAATCCTCGGCGCTAACGGTGATCTGGCTGAACAAAACAGTCTCATCCACGTGTTGTGCGTCGGCGAACTTTCGCTTGACGGGCGGGTGCGGCCAATTAAAGGTGCCTTGCCAATCGCGATCCTTGCGCGCGATGCGCTGATCAAGTACGTCATTCTGCCGGACGAGAATGCCAAAGAAGCAGCTGTCGTCTCGGGCATAAATGTTTATCCGGTTGCCGATCTTCGCAGTACAGTTGAATTGGTCGCTGCCTTGCGCTCTGAAAATCCTCCTACTCCATTAAAGATTGATCCGAAGGAAATCCTGGTACAAACGGATCACTACAACGTCGACTTCCGCGAGGTGCGCGGCCAACTTTCGGTAAAACGAGCATTGGAAGTAGCAAGTGCAGGCTCGCATAACATCCTGCTGATCGGACCACCCGGTTCGGGAAAGACAATGCTGGCCAAGCGGCTGCCAACAATCTTGCCACCGTTGGAATTCGAAGCCGCATTGGAACTGACAAAAATCCATTCCGTTGCGGGCTTGACTGGTCGTGCTGGACTCGTAACTGCGCGTCCGTTTCGTTCTCCTCACCACACGATCAGCGATGCAGGACTTATCGGCGGCGGGGCGATACCGCGGCCGGGAGAAGTGTCATTGGCACATCAGGGCGTCTTGTTTCTTGACGAGCTACCTGAGTTCGATCGCAGCGTGCTGGAAGTCTTGCGCCAGCCACTCGAAGATCAAAAAGTGACGATCAGCCGTGCAGCAATGTCATTGACCTTTCCCGCATCATTTATGCTGGCGGCTGCAATGAATCCCTGTCCGTAGGGTTTGCGTCGAGGCTGAAGAACAGCCCGCTAATCTCGTAATCAGCTACTAGTATTTCAGGCGTTATTGTCGCCAACAGCGCCCGCTTATCGGTTCGCTCTAACAGGTCAAACTCCGCAAAGACTGAAAACAGTTGAACGAGGGTATCTATTTCCACCTTCGGATTTGGTCGTTCCTTTGCTAATAGGTCCGAGGTCACTTGTCTCTCGCGATCAATAGCGGCTAACCGCGTGTCACGCTCCGCTCCGGTAATAACTCCCTCGAAATAGGTGTCGAGCACACGCTGTCTCTTGCCTGTCAGCGCGTCTAGTTGCCCGGACAGTTGCGCGAGGTTCGCTTGTGGGCGCATTTTCTTTATCCCCTTAACGATTCTGTTGAGGAAGCGCGGATCGGTCAAACGCTTGGTGAATAGCTGATCCAATTTCGGCTCAAAGACTTCTC
>JBDUCB010000086.1:0-4473 GCA_040003695.1 bacterium | reverse complement strand
GCTGGATTGAATTCGTTTCCTCGCTACCAAAAAACGACCGCGGCAAAATCGATCGCAAGAAGTTGAAACAATCTTGACCGGACAGGATCTTCAGTTGAGCCTGCATTTCGCTCCGCGCCCGTCGACGAGTCCCTAACCATCCTTGTTTTCCGTCTTGTTTATTGGGCGGGAGCCACTGGATCTTGTTCCACGGGTAAGCCCACCAAAAGGAACGGCCCGTAGTGAATGTGTCAGCCATGCTTGCGCTCGAGGTTGTAGTCGCGCAGGCGGCGATAGAGCGTGGAAGATGAGATGCCCAAAATCTCGGCCGTCTTGCCGCGATGCCAGCCGGTTTGTTCCAGCGCGGCGAGAATCTGTTGCCGTTCGACGTCACGCAATGATGCAGGCGAAGCGTTTGTGGCTGCTGCATAGTCTGGCGCGGCGCCTGCTTGGGCGGTTGGTTGTAGAGCAGGAATGAAGGCCGTGGGCCGCGCGACCTCCGGCGGTAATTCGTTAACAGAAATGCGCCCATTGTTGGAAAGAATTACGGCGCGCTCGAGACAGTTTTTCAATTGCCTCACATTACCCGGCCAACTGTAAGACCGCAATGCTTCCAGCGCTGGCGCATCGAGTTCCGGTTTGGTCGCTCCCCCTATCTGGTTTAGAAGGTAGCGAGCCACCGGCTCAATGTCTTCGGGTCGTTCACGCAGCGGACTCAGATCAATTTGAAAACCGTTGATGCGATAAAGCAGATCCGAACGAAACGAGCCATCAGCAACCACAGAATCGAGGTTGCGATTAGTCGCCGCCACAATGCGCACATTAACTTCAACCTTACGCACGCCGCCGACACGAAAGAACGTTCGCGTCTCAATGGCGCGCAGTAATTTTGCCTGAAGCTGTGCCGGTAGCTCTGTCACTTCGTCAAGAAACAAGGTGCCGCCGTCAGCCAGTTCAATTAGTCCCAGCTTGCGACCTTTCGCACCTGAGAAGGCGCCGGCTTCATAACCAAACAGTTCCGACTCTAATAACGACTCCTGAAAGGCGGCGCAGTTAATGTCGATGAACGATCCATCGGCCCGGTTCGACAGGCGATGGATAGCGTGCGCAATCAACTCTTTTCCTGTACCTGACTCGCCCGTAATCAACACGGACGCGTCAGAAGGTGCTACGCGCTCAACCAACCGCACCGCCTCTTTCATGGCTTCGGAAACTGAGACGATGTCCGGTAAGCCCGATTGCCGCGCCAGTTGTTCGCGCAGTCGCAGATTATCTACGCGCAAACGGCGCTTCTCAGCCGCCTGCTTCACACGTATGTCGAGTTCAGTAATGTGGTAAGGCTTGGTGAGATAGTCGTAAGCGCCTAGCTTCATAGCCTCGACCGCAGTCTCGACTGTGGCCTGGCCGGTGAGCATGATCACTTCCGGCGGGTTGGGCCGTTCATGCACGCGTCGTAAAACTTCCATGCCGTCAATGCGCGGCATGTTGATGTCGCACAACAAAACATCGACGTTGCTTTCTTCCAATTTGCGCAAGGCAGCTTCGCCATCGGCCGCAACCTGCACGCGATAGCCAAGCCGCTCTAACTCTTTTTGCAAAACGAGACGAAGATTTGCTTCGTCTTCGGCAATCAGAATGCGCGCTGCTCTTAGCTCGTTCAATCCTGCTCTCCGTCGGGGATTATTGCCGGGAGTGAAATCGTGAAAGTAGTACCAACACCCACCGTGGATTGCACCTCAATACTGCCGCCGTGCTCGGTTAAGATACCATAACAAACTGCCAGGCCAAGACCGGTGCCTTTGCCTACTTCCTTGGTAGTGAAAAACGGTTCGAAGATCTTCGCAGTGTTTTCCGCGGGAATGCCCGCGCCGTTATCGCTCACTTCCACCAGCACGTTCTCGCCATTGGTTCGACCAACGATCCGCAACTGGCCACCGACGGACATTGCATCGATCGCATTCGTCCCCAGTGCAATTATCGCTTGCTGCAATTGTCCCTCATCTCCGGAGACGAGCGGGAGATCATCTGCAATGTCGATTTGAAAATGAATGTTATTCGCGCGCTGCTGGTGAGCTAACAAGCGCATCGCTGACGATATGATGTCGCCGAGACTGAGAGGCTCGTGTGCGGCAGGTCGCGTCCGGCTAAAATCGAGCAGGCCATTCGTGATCGTTTTACAGCGGAAAGCTTCACTCTTAATCAATCCCAGATATTCGCGCAGGTCTTCCGCCCCGGCCGAATCTTTGAATTCTCCATCATTGACACGCGATTCCAACGCCTCGGCGCAGGCGGCAATGGTTGCCAGCGGGTTATTAATCTCATGGACCACGCCCGCTGCCAGCCGGCCGATGGCGGCAATCTTTTCCGCGCGCGCCACAGCCCGGTTTGCTTCAACACGCGCAGTAATGTCCTCGCCCACCGTAATCACATGTGAAACCGGCCCGTGCGCGTCGATCCACATCGGGATCTTGCTGATCAACCAATGCTTGACTTCGCCATTCGCCGTAGGCGTGTCGTGTTCAATGCGTTCAATCTGACCCGTCTCAAACACACGCGCGAACTCCGCCTGAAGCAAATCGCGGCGCTGTCGTGTCAAGACACTGAAGATATTCTTTCCCAAAGCAACACCGCGTGGGATGCCAAGTTCGCCCACCTCGCGATTACGGTTCCAGGCGACCACACGATAATCGCGATTGATCGCATAAAGCGACAACGGCAGGCTGTCGATAATTGCTTCAATAAAGCGGCGCTGAGATTCCAGTTCACCTGTACGCCGGTCGACCTCAGCAGCCAAACTTGTCGATGCATCACGTGCCGACAGGTAAAGCGTTGAAATATGCGCAGCGAGTGCAGCTTGCTGTGCAGCGGCGTCGATCAGACGGCGTTCCGTTTCGTCGCATTGTTCGCGCTTGTCAAACGCTACGATGAGCGCGCCTTTCGCGCGCCCGCCGAATTTCATTGGCGCTGCATATTCAACCTCATGTTTATCGTCACGGATGAAGAATGTACTTTGGTCCGTTATCAATACTGAAACTGCGGCTGGCTCAAGCCAAGTTCGCAAAAGTTCAACTTCCAAGAGCGAGGCATCTTCAGCGCTGCCTTCGCGATCAAAAACGCAGCCAGCCTCGCGCGTGTCGCTAAGTTTTACAAATGCCGCACACATTGCCGCGCCTGTGCCTTCATAGGTGGCGCCGGCAACACGTCGCACGAGTTGTTCCGGTTCCAGCGCCTTCAGCAAACCACGTCCGAGATCTGCCAGAAAACTCAGCTCGCGATTACTGCCAATCAGTGCCCACTCGCGTTGTGCGGCACGCAGATGAGTGTTCGCACGCAAAACAATCTCCGCTGCCGGCGATGAACGAGAAAGAGATTCGTCTGCGCCTGCGGCCAGCGCCGCGAAACGGTCGTTCGTACTGTCGTCACCCGTTAACGCGATGATCGGCATTTTGCTGGTGGCCGGTTGCGCGCGTAACAGTTTGCATAAAGTCGCGCCGTCTCCATTTTCCAAATCAAAATCCAGCACGGCGAGATCGCAAACGTCGTCGCGCAGTAAGCGAAGCGCCGCCGCGGAAGCGTCTGCGCTCAGCGAACGGTATCCGGCTTCGGCGAAGGCGCTGCGCAGTCCCTCGCGCGATTCGTCATCGTCGTCGATAACAAGAACAGTCGGGTTTTTTTCGGGGTTGATGGCAGCCGGCATGTTTCAATCCAGGACGAGCATGGCTGTTGCGCGTTATAGCCATCGAACCGGGTGACGTCTTCTACGCCCAAATCACCCGAAGCCAAACTCTTCAACGATTGAAGCGAAGCAGGACAATAATGTCAAGATTGTTCTCATTAGCACCGCACTTCAGTGCGGGTCAGGCAGCATGCATTCATGCGAACTGTTGAAATGGTTTCCAGCTCGGTAAATCGGACCTGACTTGTAGAGGCGCATCGGCGTATCCGCTCGAGTTGCACGCATAAGCGCGCGAAGAAGCTCGGCAAATAAGAAAGGGCGGGGACAAGCCCGCCCTTAAGCCGGAAACAGCATGTGAAAACTAATTGACCGAGACTGATGCCAGGCTGTTGCTTTCGAGTTCGACGACGCTTTCGAGTACCGCCGTTTCACGAGAAACTTTTTCCAGCTTATGGCCCGACTTGGCACGGTACATGGCCTGGTCTGCGGCAACCAACAACTGGTCCAACGTTTCTCCTTCAATGCCAAAAGTCGCGGTGCCGACGCTGATACCCACGCGGGCTTCGCCATTCCCGCGAATCTTCAGCGAGAACTCGGAAACTGCAGTTTCAATACGAGTGCGCAAATCCTCCACCTGATTGCCGACTAGTTCCTGAACGATGGCTACAAACTCATCGCCGGCGTACCGGGCCAGAAAATCATACTCGCGCAACTGGCCTTGAATGATTCGTCCCATCTCACGCAGCATTTTATCGCCGACCTTGTGGCCAAACGTGTCGTTAACAATCTTAAAGTCGTCAAGGTCCAGCATGACTACC
>JBDUCB010000143.1:0-15245 GCA_040003695.1 bacterium | reverse complement strand
TGTCTTCAAGCACCTTGAGAAGTTTTGGTTGAATCTGAAGATCGACGTCACCGACTTCGTCGAGAAAAATGGTACCTCGATGGGCCACTTCAAAGAGTCCCTGCTTCGAGGAGGTGGCACTTGTAAAAGCACCTTTCTCATGACCGAAAAGCTCCGTTTCAAGAAGGTCTCGCGAGAGTCCGGCGCAATTAAGATCGACAAAAGCTTCGTCTGCCCTCGGGCTATTTTCGTGCAGCCACCGGGCAAGCACGCCCTTGCCGGCTCCTGTTTCGCCAAGGATCAAAACGGGACTCTCAGTTGTCAGGAATTTTCTGGCCTGATCCGCAAGAGAACGGATGGCGGCGCTGGTTCCAATAAACGGGTCTATCGTGTGCCGCACTTGACGCGACCTGCTTGCCAACTGCTTATGATGCCTTCGCTGTTTTTCGAGTAGTCGTTGCAGGATCACATGAAGGGTAGGCAATTCGATTGGCTTGGTTAGAAATTGCTCTGCGCCTTCCTTGATCGCTTTGACTGCCAGGTCAATGGACCCGTGGCCCGTCAAAACTAATAAGGGGATTTCTGAATCAATCTCTTTTAAGCGAGGAAGCAAATCCAACGCAGTACCATCCGGTAACACGTAATCGGCAATAACGATGTCTGGTCTTGAAGTGCTGAACACATGCCGAGCTTCCCGGCAGCTTTCGGCCTCTTCGATTTCGTAGCCCTGAAGCTCAAGAAAATCCCGGATACCAAACCGCACCGCGGACTCATCATCGACGATTAAGATTCGATTCTTAGCCACCAGCGTTCACCTCGATGGGCACTGGAAATCTTGCAACCATACAAGCCCCGCCTTCGGGATTATTACCGGCGAGTAGTTTGCCTCCGTGCTCTTCCATGGTTTTCTGAGCTATAGCCAATCCCAAACCCGTACCGCCGCGACGCGTTGAGAAGAAAGGCTCAAAGATCCGTGGCAGATCCTCTGGTTTAATTCCGGGTCCAAGATCCTTGACGGCACATTGGATCCAATCCTGAGTGCCTTCAGTGACTTGTTCGGCTTCAATAGTGACGACACCATTAGGCGCAGAATGCTGAATCGCATTTTCAATCAAATTAATGAAGACTGTCGAAAGCCGGCGCCTATCAACCATGATTCGCGGCAAGCAATCAGGCACGTTATTCACAAGCGATACGTGGGCCACTTTCGCGGCCGGAAGACAAGCGCGAATCGATCTGGTAATCATTTCCCCAAGTGAAACGAGGTAGACCTCTCCGCGAAAAGGTTTACCGTACTCTAGTAACTCTTCCATGAGCACCGTGAGGCGTCCGATTTCATCCCGGAGGACACTTGTGTAGCGAGAATACTCGGTCCGATCGCTAAAGCGCGTTTCAAAGGCATCCAGAATGGAAGAAATACCGAAGAGGGGATTTCTTACTTCGTGAGCCACGCCGGCGACCACCGATCCGAGCAGCGACATCATCTTGCTCTGGCGCAGCGAAGTTTCAAGTTCAGTTCTCTTCGTAATGTCCTGGGCGATTAGTATTGCTCGATCACCACCGGAGCCAAACTCATTAACCAAAAAAGGTGTGACCGTCCACGTCTTGCCAGTTGCCCCGTCTCTTGCCTCTTCTGAAACAGGAAAACCCGTTTCGCGAATCCTTTCTATAAGATCGGCCGCTTTCCTCCACGGCTGAGCTTCTCCCAGGTCAGCAACCCGTTGACCAACAAGATGTTCCGTCTGGGCGCCAATAAGATGTTCAGCCGCCTCGTTAGAACGCTTGATAGTTCCTTCAAGATCGGCGATCAGCACCGGGAAATCAATCGCGTCAAAAGTCTGCCGCCATTCCATTGCTGATTGTTGCAAAGAAGCGTGCATGCGTTCCTGCTTCTCATCCTGAAGCCTTCTTTCGGTCACATCGTTAATAATAACGAGCTCAGCGTTCTCGCCGTCAAAGAGCACAGGGTGCGAGCTTATCTCAACATAAATTGTTTTCTTCCCTTTGGTTTGGTGGCGCCACGGACTGCAAAGACTACTACCTTCTTCTAGTCTGATATCATCGATGGTCATCAAAAGAAACTCGTCTTTTGTGTAACCATATGTCCGGACCGCCGCCTCATTTACTGTTAGAAATCTTAAAGTTTCTGCATCGTAGACCCAGATCGGTTGGGGAGTTGATTCGAAAAGCAAGCGATACCGTTCTTCCGAATCGCGCAGCGCTAATTCTGCCTGCTTGCGTTCCGTAATATCACGGGCTATGCCGCGAAATCCCGCAATCTCGTCTACCCTGTCACGAATTGGCGATATCGTGAGGTCCAGCCATCGTTCTTCACCCGATGCTCGCCTGGCAATAAATTGATGTCGAACCTCCTGGACGGTTTCGGAATGATCGACGCCGTGAGCAAAATGACTGGCCGTCAGGTCAATACCAACGAGTCCAAAAGCCGAAGAGAACGAGAGGCCAACAAGTTCTCCTGGACTGCGTCCTAAGAATTTCGCACCGGCAGAATTAATACTAGTTAACCTTCCGGCCAGGTCTTGAGTGAAGATTGAATCACTAGCCTGTTCTACTAGATCGCGATAATTAGCTTCCAGCTGCGAGCGCTCAAGCAGCCGAGCAACCTTCGCTACGAGACGTGTCGCATCAAAGGGAATCTCAAGATAATCATCGGCGCCGGCACGAAGGCCTTCCACGACGCTGGCGGTACCTTTCTCTTGCGCACTGAGTAGCAGAATAGGCACTGAGCGAAGCTGATTGTCAGCGCGAAGCAACCGACAAAACTCCAAGCCATTTACACGGGGCATGCAAACGTCGCTGATAACTAAATCGGGCTGTTCTTGCTTAGCGAGGTCCAAGGCTTCGAGACCATCTCCTGCGGTGAGAACATGATAACCCGCCTTACGCAACAAGCGCTCCATTAAAATCAATTGATCGGGCAGATCGTTGACGATCAGGACCGAATTATTCTCGTGTCCATCCGTGAATGGCGCCTCGCGCATTTGCGACTGTATCTTAACCTGCTGCATGTTTAGGCTTGGAAATAGATCCGTGATCGGGCCTGACAGTCTTGGGGAAGTGGAAACTCTCTATCGAGAGTCAATAGAGGGTTCAAGGCTTTTAGTTGGGCTTTTCGACGTGCGGAGTATATCACAGCCCGTCAAACCCTCTCGCACCAATGAAAATAGACACATTGTTAGCGGCAAACGGGTGTCCCCCCCATCGGACGGCTATTCCCAATAATCAGCTACGATCTTAGAGACATCCAATCCTGGCGATTTTCCTGCACGCGGCTAGTATCTCTGAAGCTTTTTGAGTCAAACAGAACCCGGCCAGGACCACTTCCGGAATGGTGCTGACTTTACTGCCGGCAACGGTCCTTCATGCGGCGGCATCGACTGCGCCCAACTTTTCCATTGGCTCAGAAAACTAAGGAAGCTGCTAATTTTATCGACAACTGCGCCTGGAGCTGCGAGCGCGCCGGCCCGACGGCGCTGGCAATCACGGCCTGCGAGGCGCTGCCGTCACTGGATCCAAGTCGCTTAGTTGGAACTTTTTCGATATCTCACGCTCGCTTTGCCGGCCGATTTGTCGTCTCTGCGCGCTTAATCCTTATCGATGAAAATCAAGAAAGGCTGCCACGCTGAAGGCGCCGCAGCCTCGATTGCATTTATAGAAAAGGCTTCAGAAGAATGACTCTAAACTGCGACCTCGGTTTCCTCGTCCACCAGTACGAGTTCTTTCACCCGCAGGCGCAACGCTCCTTCAAATCTCCGCGCTTCTTCAACCTCAGAGAATGAAAGCGCACGAAGCTCGGTTTCGATCCGACGGCGATAATCCGAAACCAGCGAATCTGAGACACCCAACACGGCCGCCACTTCCAACTGCGTGGAATGTGTCGGGCTCAAATAGCAATGCCACAACACGCCGAGGATGCGGTTGTACTGCTTGACCTTTCCGCGAACGGTGTCGTGCAGGTTATCGAGAAAGCGATCGACAAATCCTGCGGCTTCATCTTCCGACTCGCGTCTCAACAACCCCTGCTCGGGGTCTTCGCGCTTGTCGACTGGCTCGAAATGATTGCCGTCACCATCATTGTCATCACCGTCCAGTGGTACCAGGTAGATGTCCATGACCGGAAGTCGTGACATCACCAGACTGCGCAACGTTCGCACATCAACTGGCGAATCGACTGCGTCCAGGACTGAAACAATCAGGTCCTCGAGATCCGAATTACTGATAACAACTTGCGAATCGCCCGTGCATCCGACCATACGGGTGTCGCGAGCACGTACGGGAATAATATGAACGCGCTGCTCAACGTCGTGCGAGTCGCGCCGGCGCTTGCCATCGGCCCATTCACTCAGACCATAAATGCGATCCGCGAGCCGGCGATGTGGCTCATCGCCAGTGCCACTGGAATCGAAGCGACGGAAATTTGAGCTTGACTGGATTAACGTCGAAATGCGTCGGGCTAAGCGATAGCTTTCCGGGTGACGTTTCCGCAGCTCAGCAGTCAGCAGGTTCGTAAGTTCTATTTGTCCGATCTCACACTCGATTTCGTAATCAGTCATCTCCGTATCGAGATAGTGCTCAAAACGGTTCTTACTGAGGAGTTGAACGAAGAGTTCCTGAGTCAGATCGGTGTAGGCGCTGCTGGCGCCTTCTTCAACGAGCAGGCCCGCACTTCGCGATGCCCTCACCAACGGATGGTGGGAAACAATGCGGTGCAGTTCCGACCACAGCCGAGTAACATCTGAACACCGAAGACTCTCGACCCATTTGCCGCTCTTGGCCATTCGCTCGGCAGTGCGTTTCGAACGGAGCGAGGGCGGCGCCGGGGTGGCGGGAGTCAAATCGATTTCTTTTGCTACTTCACGACTTAAAGATTTCACGACGATTATTGTTCGATCGGGGGAATGGGACTTTTGGATTTCGGAGGGAGCGGTTACGGTTTAAGTGCAGAATTTGCTACTTGTAACTGAGATGTCGCCTGTCGGTGGACTGACAACGTACAACTAGAGAAAGACTGGTAAGGCAGTGGAAACGTTTTTTCCGTCAAGGAATCTTCGCTAACGAATCGGGGACTGGCCTGGTGTCATTGAATTTTGCCCGGGTATCTGCGGAAACAGGTGGGCTCTCCCTGGAACGACGGTCAAAGAGCAGGCGCTCTCTGACTTGACGCCGAGCATCTTAGCAACAATCCAGCTAATGAGCAACAAGTTTTTGCACTTCCGGCAAGTTATTGATTCTAGAACACAAAAACGGCGGGTAAGACAAGAAAGTTGTGGAATGCAAAGACGATTAGATCTATAAAGCTCATGAACAAGCGGATGACTTTGCGGACTCCCGGCTGAGGGTTGGCAAGCTATTTTGCCCCCTTGCTTTTCTCAGCAAGATGGTCAAATTTTGTGTTTTAAAACCGTTATCTGTGTAAGCCTATACTTGGAGATTTGGGGCAAATAGATGAAGTCCTCCACCGTAAAGTCTTTCCATAAAAAGCTGGCATGCCCTTCTTCAAATCTCCTTCGTTCGTTTAGCTCACAAACGCTCGCACCCGAGATCAACTTTCTGATGAAACACCATTTGGCTTCGTGCGATTTTTGTTATTGCGAAATACCGCTCCTGTCCTTTTACACACCACCGCTCAAAGGCGAAACGCGAGTTCCAGAGTTGCCAATGAATCTCAAACTCTTGGCGGAATCAATTTTGTTTAGGAACAGATTAGGTAAGGTCAAGATTCAGGGAGTCGATGGAGAAAAAGATTTCACCATCATCGACGTCGAGGATGCACACGGTTGTAACTAACTGCCAAAGTTCTTTAGGTTTTGTTTTCCGCCTTCAGGAATAAAGTCCTTCAATCAGTTCGTGGAACCGTTCGTCGACGATTCGTCGCTTAACTTTAAGCGTCGGGGTTAGTTCGCCTTTGTCGATGCTAAATTCCTCCGGCAACAAAGCGATCTTGCGGATACGTTCATAATCAGCGAGCTCGCGTGTAAGTTGAGAGATGTCGTTTTGCACTAACTTCACCGCGGCAGGAAAATCGGCGAGCTCTGCACGGTTGGTGGGGAACTCTTCCCCTTTTTCATCGAGGGCCTGTCGCAAGGCTTCCCAGTCAGGCACGATGAGCGCCGCCGGTTGTTTGCGACCGGCGCCAACGACCACTACCTGGCTCACAAATTCACTCTGCTTCAGAAGACTTTCAATCTGTTGCGGCGCTACATATTTTCCGTTTGAGAGTTTGAAAAGGTCCTTCTTGCGATCGGTGATGTAGAGGTGCCCTTGCTTGTCAACATGCCCGACATCGCCAGTCGCAAACCATCCATCGTTCAAAACAGAAGCGGATTCTTCCGGATGACCGTAATAGCCACGCATCACGTTTGGCCCGCGCAAAAGAATCTCACCATCTTCGGCAACCGAAATCTCGATCCCTGCAAAGGGCAAACCTACAGAACCCACCTGGTTGTTTTCGGGTCGATTGGCCGAGACGATACAGGTCTCAGTGGCGCCATATCCCTGAAGTATCGGGATCCCAGCCGCTAGAAATGCGTAGGAAAGTGCCGGCGAAAGCGGCGCGCCGCCGGAAACGAAATACCGCAAACGCCCACCCACTCCTTCGCGCCATTTGGAAAACACCAGCCGGCTGGCGATTCGCTGTTGCATGGACAACCCCGGCCACACGCGGTTGCCTTTGTCTTTCTGCTCCGCATACCGCTGCCCGATCTCAAGAGAACGGATGAAGATTTTGCGCTTAATTCCTTTTTGCGAAAGTCCTTTCTTTACTATGCGGTGATAAACCTTTTCGAATAGCCGCGGGACGGCAGTCATTATTGTCGGTCTCACTTCGCGCAGGTTTTCACCCACCTGATCGAATGAGGCGGTGTAATAAACAGAAACGCCGTTGTAGCAGAAAATATAAAAACCAGTTCGTTCGAAGATGTGCGAAAGCGGCAGCACCGATAGTGCCACATCGGTTGAAGCAATTGGCAAACCCGCGGTTATGGTCAGGACATTTGAAATGAAATTAGCGTGCGTCAGCATCACGCCCTTTGGTTCGCCAGTGGTTCCTGAAGTGTAAATGATGGTTGCAAGGTCGTCGGGTCTGATTGCGTTGAGATAGGCTTCGAATGCAGTCGGTTTATTCTTGGCGCGCTGGCGGCCGGCATTCTCCAACGAGTCGAGGCTGATTGATCTTTCGATGTTTTCATCAGCGCCGGCGTCGAAGAAAATGACTCTTTCCAGAAAATCCAGGCCTTCGACTGCCGTAGCGGCGTGCTTGAATAACTTTCTGTTTGAAACAAAGATTGCGCGAACACCGGCGTCGGTGAGGATGTAACGAATTTGGTCAACTGCCTGGGTAGTGTAAATAGGCACGTTGATCGCACCAAGACTGAGTATAGCGAGATCGGCTATGGACCACTCGGGACGGTTTTCTGAAAGCAGGGCGACGCGGTCACCGGGCTTTACACCCAGATCCGCCAGACCGAGTGCGACATGGCGCACGCGCTCGACAAACTCAGCCGCAGAAATACTTCTCCATTCATTTTCGCTTTTGTGATTAAGCGCGTCATCCTTCGCGTGTGTTAATGCCGCGGTTAGACACAGCTCAGGCACGGAGGACGCTATTGGCGATTCGCCGCGCTCGGATTTCTCTTTTTGCAGGAAGGCAGAAGCCAAATTACACCGCTATGTTTTGGATTTCATTTCCGTGCAGACATCATAATACGGCAGCAGTTTACGAACCCGGCGAATCTCAGGTTGCGGCTGCCACTTCGGCAGTTTCCGAATGTTCCGTCGCGATACGCGAAGCCTCCGGCCGTTTCTTTTTTCGCCGGGAGTGCACATCCTCGACTCGCCCGTTCATCGTTGCCAGCGCCGCCAGCATCAGGAACAGCAGCGCATTGGAAGTTGTGTGTAACGTAAAATCGAAAAAACTATGAACCAGTACCGCGAAACAACCAGCGAGCGCGCCAGTAGCGACCCCACGCCTGAAATCGTCGCGCGATTCGCGTCGTGCAAATCCCATGCGAAACAGCGCCACCAGAAACATGAGGCCAAGAGCGGCACCGACAATACCGCCGTCAGACAACACCTGCAAATAATCGTTATGGGCTTGCTCTAAGCGATAGAGTCCGTTGCGCGTGTCATAGCCCGTGTAAACAACTCCAAAAGCTCCGAGTCCAGTTCCGATCACCGGATGATTTTTTATGATGTCGCTGGTCACACTCCAAAAATGGGTGCGACCGGTTGAGGGGTCATCAGTGTTAACGGACCCAACGATACGGCTCAGTGCTTCCTCACCTCCGAGCAAAACGACACCGCCAAACAGAACCATGACCAGGGCCAATGCTAAGCCTACCTTCATGGCGGCACTCTTGATGCGTGGTTTTCTCTGGGTACGTTTCTTCTTGTGACGTCGCCTAACTCCCATCAACGAAGTTAGGAAAAGCACTTCCACCACCAAGCTGACAATTCCTCCGCGCGAGTTTGTCATTATTAAGGCAACAGCCATCAAGCAGGCGGCGAACATGTAAATAAACTTTTTTTCTCTTTCAACCCCACCGGAAAAGATCAAGCCCAATGGCAACGCTAAAGTGAGTTCCATGTATCCTGCGAAGTGATGCCGATTGATAAATGGACCAAACGCCATGCTCTGTGGCGTTTCGCGAATCCAATAAACGCGCATCGGGCTGGTAAAAGACTGAGTCAAACCGAAGATAGCCAGAAAAAATCCAAAGATGGTGACTGTTCTGACGAGCAAACGAAGCCGTTTCGGCGTGTCGACAAAGACCAGCGTGGCGGCGAAGTAAATCAATAACGCTATTACCTCGATGACAATAAACCGCGTCGCGTATGGGTTGAACGACAAAGCGCGAGCCAGCGGAAGCGCCGGCGTTCCGACAGTCTCAGGATTTCGCAAGGGCAGAAGTTGAACCATGCCCAGCGCCAGCAAACCCAATAGCGGCAGCTGCAGGATATTTCGGCTGATGCGAACAGCGCCCAAGCCCCAGCAATCAACCGTCCATAGAACCAGAAGCACGACGGCGCCCATGAAGAAGAACGCGAGTGACCAGGCGTGCACGGTGCCGTAAGCAAGTGCCGAGAGGATAATGGCCAAACAAATAATCAGAAATGAGAAACGGCTCGCCAGCGTGTGGCGGATACGATAGCTGACATAACCTTTCGCTTCAGCCAGCTGCACTTCGGTCGTCTGCGAAACGAGTGCGCTATTTTCTGGATTTAAGATTGAAGTCGTCATACCAGACAGTACCAAAAATTGGACAGACCGGAGCATCACCACACGGCGGACGATTTATTCTAATTTTGACTGCTTCAGCTTTGTCGCCGGTCTTAAACGATAGGGCAATGCGTTGCCAATTATTATTTCCACTGGGCGCTGCTACCGAACTTGCAAGCACGGTATTTTCAACGGCGGCATCGACGATCGCAACTATTGGCGTAGAAGCGCTCTCCAATCGTTCAGTTTGCACGTAACATTCAAAATCGTATTGGGTATTGGGGGCTATGGGCACTAGCTGTGAAACATTAATAGCATCAAGGTGTGAACGCACCTGGAAAAACATTCTGAGGCTGTGACTGCCTGTATGACCGACGCGCGCATCGATTCCTATCTGCACTTCTGACGCGGACTGAACCTGCCAGCCAAACACCGCCCCTGGGCCATGAGCCAGGTTATCTTCCAGGCCAACATCAATAATTTTTCCAATCTCCGCGCGATATGAAGGTCCGGGCGCCACTTGATTCCAGATATCCATGGCCTGATGAAAACGTTTCGCCTTGATCAGGCTCGCGATAATTGAGTCAGCGGCTGGACGATTCTCTCTTTTTTCCGCTTCGGTCAACGAATTCCAAAGTCGCAATCCTTCGTCATACCGGGAGCGTTCTATCAAGTAGAACGAAAACCGCGCTCGTACGCCCGGCGTACTTCCGATCGAAGATTTCAGCGCTTCGAAGTCATCTTTGTTTACTTGCCAGGCCACATTGAAAAGCTGGGATTGGAATTCGCCATTCGCCTCACTGGCCTTTCGCAACTCCTCGAAAGCTTCAGGGTATCGATCGGTGCGCAGCATTAAATTCCCGAGAAGCCAGCGCGGAAAAGCGTAAGCTGGAGCGAGCTTTACTGCCTGGCGTAGCGATTGTTCCGCATTTTCAAAATCGCCCGCTTGCTCCTGCGCCTGACCCAAAGACGTCCAGAATCTGTAGTCGTTTGGTGATAAGCTAACTGCTTTCTGATATTCAGCGACGGCGAGCGGAAGCTGATCGGGAGGCTGCTCGTTTTGAATGATACTGCCAACACGCCAGTGCGGCAGCGGATCGTTAGGCGCCCAGGCTGCGGCCATGTGCGCTGTTTCCAGGCGGCGTGTTTCCGCACTGAAGTATTCCGCGATGGTATTGCCGACGTACCAGCGCACCACAAACCAGGATGCAAAGATCGCCAGGAAAACGATGAGCAGCAGCATGACTTTTAGAGGCGCGCGCGCCTTCAATTGCATTAGCTGATCAGGCATAGCGGGTGATGAAACTCTTCCGGGAAGCTCGGCTTGCGTGTGTCAGGACAAGTTAGAACTGCGTTAAGTCTTCGATGGTTATGCGCATGCGTTTTACCGCGATTGCCTGCGCCCGACAAAAACCAAGGATCTCCTGAAGCCTCTCCTCAGTCATGCGTGTACTCGAAATTAACACCTCATCAACTTCGTGTTGCCGGCAAATGGCGCTCAGATCGCCGTTGCCGCCATAGACTTTTAGACCATGAATAACCTTGCCATACTTTGCCGGGTCGTCGTCCACGAAACCGACGGGCGCGTATTTTAATGAACGATTGTTTTGCAACTCGCGGAGCAATAATTCGCCGCCATCGCCCGCGCCATAAATCAATACGCGCCTACCGTCACCCGACCCCGACTTTGGCAGCACCTGCCGAAATAATCGAAAGGCCATGCGGCTGCCGGCGAGAAACATAAACATCAGAACGCCATCGATAATAAAGATCGTCCTTGAGAACCCTTCGAAGCGGAACGCAAAAAGAACTGCCAGCACGCTTAGCACAGAACTGAGCAGCACGGCCTTCGCAAAGACGATCAAATCGTCAACACTCGTGTAACGCCAGATACCGCGATACACACCCATCACCAAAAACGCGGCCATCTTGACGAACACCAAAACCGGCAGAGTTCGCAGGAACAGTTTCCACGCGGCGCTGCCTGACAGCGCGCCAAACTTCACCGCGTAAGCGCACCAGTAAGCCAGCAGGATGAGAATCACATCCAGCAGCACTTCAAAAATGCGGCGCTTGTACGAAAGATCGATCAGGAACGCGTAAGGCGAATTGTCGCGCAGCGCCAGAGCTTCTTCGGTTTCATCGTAGACCTTAACGCCGGCGAGATAGACGCCGATCAGCGTTAACAACACCGTAAATCCCGCAATTGCGGCCAGGCTTACATCGAGCTTGACTTGTTGGACCAGCAGGGCCAGAAAACCGGAGAGGGCCGCAAATCCGTAAAGCATCCAGACCGCGTGGCGTTCCGACAGGCCAAGAGCGACCAGGCGATGCGACGTGTGGTCACGGCCGCCATGCGAAGCCGCGCGTCCCGAGAACTTGCGCAGGATTGTTACGAATGTCGTGTCGAAAATGGGAATGAAAAGCACAAGAATAGGAACAGCCAATACCGGCAACAAGCTGCGCGAACGTCCGCCGGAAACATTTACCAACGCTCCGCTCGCCAGAAAGAAACCGATAAACATCGAGCCTGAGTCGCCCATGAATATTGAGGCAGGGTTGGAGTTGTAAACCAGAAAACCAATCAGCGCCCCGGCAAAAGTAACCAGCAGCAGTGCTTCGGTAAGCTGCCCGGTGCTCAAGAAACTCAACGCCAGAAAACCGGAAGCAATCACTGCGATGCCCGTCGCCAGGCCGTCCATGTTGTCGAGCAGGTTGAGGGCATTAGTCACGCCAATCAACCAAAAGATCGTAATGGCCACATTCAAAGAGGCGTAGGTGGTCCAGGGCAAACTCAAGCCGTAATAGATCACAAAGGCGGATCCCATCACCTGGCCAATTAATTTTTGATAAGGCTTGGTATTTAGAAAATCGTCGGCAAGGCCTACCAGAAACAGGAACGTGCTCGCCCCGATGACTACGTCCAAAGGTGAGCCGGGAAAGTGTCCCCAACCCTGCGGCGTATGTGGCCGAATGAAGAAGAAGTAGCTGACGGTGACTGAGAGCCAGATGGCCACACCACCGAGCATGGCAGTTGGTTTCTTGTGCCAACGATCGGTTTTGGGTTTAGCCACCATACCGAGGCGGCGCGCAAGCAGGCGCACCGGCGGGGTCAATGCAAGCGCCAGACTGGCGGCCACGGCCACGGCGAGTAAATTCAGCGAGCTAAACGGCATACTCCGAAAGCGAGATCTGCAGACGGTTTCAGGATAAGAAGTGTAAGAGGAAAGCTAATCGATAGCAGGCTTCAAATCAAGTCAGGAATGAACCAACGCAAAGGCTAATCGTCGAGCGACGAGGGCCTACCACTGTGGTAGTCAATAACGCTTTGCAGAATGCCCTCAAGCTGCATCTTTGGTTGGAAGCCGACTAGCTGTTTGATTTTTGAAATGTCGGGAACGCGGCGCGGCATGTCTTCAAATCCTTCCTCATAAGCCTCGTCGTAAGGCACGAAGACAATCTCAGAAACTGAGTTCGTCAGCGCTTTGACTTTTTCTGCCAGCTTGACGATCGAGATTTCTTCAGTCGAGCCGATGTTATAAACCTGGCCCACGCTGTCGGAATGGTCCATTAACTTGATCAAGGCGCCGACCACGTCGCCAACATAACCGAAGCAACGCGTTTGTTTGCCGTTGCCGTACACGGTGATGGGCCTGCCGGCGAGTGCCTGCTTCACAAACGTCGGGATGACCATGCCATAGCGGCCGGTTTGCCGCGGACCAACGGTATTGAAGAGGCGGACGATAGTTGTCGGTAGCTTTTTCTCGCGCCAGTAAGCGAGCGCCAGAAACTCGTCAATCGCTTTCGAGCATGCATAGCTCCAGCGGCCTTTCGTCGTCGCACCCATAACAAGATTGCCGTCTTCCTTGAACGGCACATCCGTGCTCAGGCCATAAACTTCTGAGGTCGATGCGATCAGCACTCGCTTTTGTTTCTTGTTTGCCAGCGCCAGCACGACTTCGGTGCCCTTCACATTTGTTTCGATGGTGCGCACCGGGCTTTCAACAATCAGCTTTACGCCGACCGCCGCTGCCAGGTGAACCACCACATCACACTGATCGACCAGCTCAGCCGTGACCGGTTGGTTGTGTACAGAATCAATCGTGTAATGAAACCGCTGGTTCTTTTTGAGGTGCCGAATGTTTTCGATAGTTCCGGTTGATAGATCGTCTATCACCAAAACTTCGTCGCCGCGCTGCAAATATGCATCGGCAAGATGGGATCCGATGAAGCCGGCGCCGCCGGTGATGAGTACCCGCAAAGTATTGCGCTCCTTAGTTAGAGATAGGTTTAGTTTGTTTATTAAAGTGCGTCGTTAGAAATCAGCGGGGGCAAGCCCCTTTCCCAACCTGAGAGATTCGCTGGTTAGCTCGTTGCTCCAGCCTTGAAAGCCTTTCAACGCAAAATCAAAAACTCGACCCTGAGCAGCTCGCGGTCGGGAAGGGCGGCTTGCCCCCGCTGCCCTGCTTGGAAATGCTCTTCCCTTGCAACAAATCCGCGTAGAGATCCGCCATATCCTTTAACAATCGCTCCTTCGAATACTGTTGGGCCACGAATTGTAAACCACGATCACCAATTTCGCGACGCAGCGACTCGTCACCAACCAGATGGGCCAGGCCCGCAGCAAATCCTCGCGCATCATTGGGGCGAACGCGAATACCCCGCTCGCACACAACAAACGCACCATCATGGCCCTCGGAACGCGGTTCACCCAACAGGTCAACCACACCGCCGACGGCCGTGGAGATTACCGGGCGCGCGTTAGCCATCGCTTCAATCAACGTCAAGGGCGTGCCTTCATTGCGCGAAGTGAGCGCAACGATGTCCAGCGCGGGATAAAAGTTTTCCGGATCGCGACGGCTGCCGACGAAAATCACGTCGTTGACCAGGCCGCTGGCCTCGGCTTGCCGCTCGAGCGTCTTTCGCAGATGCCCTTCGCCAATAACTAGGAAGCGCACGCGCGCCGGTAATGCTCCGCTTGCAAATTGTTTTTTGAACAGCGCCGCAGCCTGCAGAAAAAGTTGGTGGTTCTTGATTTCAGTAAGCCGACCAACAATGCCAACCAGAATATCGTTTGGTCCGGCCTGGATTTCCGCGCGAAAAATATTCCGCCGTTCCTGCAATTGAGCGTAAACGGCGGTGTCCAGTCCCAGTGGAATTACAGCAAACTGATTAGCGCGACCGACTGCAAACTCCTCATTGATTTCCCGGCGCTGTTGTTCACTGATAACAACAATACGATCGGTGGCGAGTCGAGCAAGAACCTTTTCGATCGTCAGAAAGAAGCGAGTCTTTGCTGGTCCATAGTAGCTGTGAAAAATATGGCCATGATAAGTGTGCACGAAGCGGCAGCGACGTGGCTGGCCAATGAACACGCGCGGCGTCAACCAGCGATAGAGCAAACCTGCCAACCTGCCGACAGTGCCGGCTTTTGCGGTATGCGTATGAATGATGTCCGGTTGCTCGCGGCGGAAGAGGCGGTAAAGTTTCCAAATTGTGAGCGCATCCTTCAGCGAGATTTCGCGGCTCATCTCCTGAATAAAAATCGGAGCGACGCCCATCTCCGTTGCGAAGTAGCCCATGTCGTCTTCGCCGGGTGGAACTGTGCCGGCAATCAAGAGCGACTCAAACTGAGGACCGGACAACCCTTGGGTAAGCCAAACAACGTGTTTCGCCGGGCCGCCAACATTCAAACGGGCGATGACACGAACGATCTTAGTTCGACTCTCGTTCTTCGAGCTTTGATTCTCGATCTGCTCACGAGCTTTCATCGGGAATCTCGATCACCGAGTGCCTTGGCAGGTTAATTTGATTTGTAAATCAGACGTTCGCGCTGGCCTCGTTGAGAAGTGGCAGTTCCAACTTGTTTGCGCCCGTTTCGGCTACCAGGTTTGAAGCTCGCAGCAAACTTTCAAATGTTCCCGCGTCCGTCCACCAGCCGTCGAGTTCCTCCCAGGTCATTTCTTCTCGCTTGATGTAAGCGTTATTGACGTCGGTAATTTCCAGTTCGCCGCGTCCCGAAGGTTTT
>JBDUCB010000425.1:0-15256 GCA_040003695.1 bacterium | reverse complement strand
CCCAGTTGGCGCACGTTATACAACGTGAACGATAGGCTTGCAAGATCAAATTCACGAAATGTTCCATCGGATATAAGCGGTCAATATTGTCAGAATGAACAAACTATTTATGTTCGATTGCGTACCGAGTTGACGTACCCGCTCATGCAAGCGTCGGTAGCTTTACGCCCAAAATGGTCCCGGTCATCTATAAGGTCTAGTCTTGAGACGTGAAAGACTCGTCCGTGCCGGAATTGCCCATCCCCACACGAGACCCAAAACCAAACATCGGAGACATTGCCCTGACTGCAAAGAGCGCTGGACTGTCTGGACGATGGTTTGCCGCGTTGCGATAAGCAAACGGCATCGAAGAAAATCCTGATCGCCGTTGGTTTGGGTTTACTTGCGATAATCTTCTTGAAAGCCCTTGGGGCTTTCAGGCTTTTGACCAGGGCGCAAAGATCCTCGCTGGCCGTCGGTTTTGTGAGGTAGCCCTGCGCACCGCAGTCAAAGGCGCTTTGCTTGTCTATGTCATACGCAGCCGCGGAGTAGAAGAGTATTGGTGTGAAGGCGTCAAATGCGCGCAGCTCACGACAAAAATCCAAACCGGAGCCATCGGGAAGCCGTGAGTCCAGCAAATACAGATCGAACCGTTGTGATTTCGCGAGATCCAGACCGCTCGCCACAGTCTCCGAAGTTTCGACTTCGTAATTGCAACTTCTCATCAGTGACGCAGCCGAGAACCTCCAGCTAAGAGGGGTTCTGAGATGTTATGTGGTCGGGAACGCCGAGGTCTGTTATTACACGAGCCCGCTTGCTCTGAAACAACTAATCGGGGCCTCGCTATTTACGGGAGACTCTATAAAGAAATCTGGCGGCCGTATGTACGGCAGCGGACATTAGGCGGAATTAAATGGGCCAAAGGAAAAGCTATACGTCCAGGTTCTGTAATAGCCAGATATCGACTGCGAGTTCCTCGGCATAATGCAGGATTGGTGGTTGGGAGGGGGTTGTTATACCGGCGGCCGCAAGTATGTCGGAGTCAAAGTCTACCAGTTCGGCTTCCTGCAAAGACCAGGGTTCATGATGGATTTGCGCGCGATAAAGCCCGCCATTTTTTGTCGTATAAAGGCAGTAGCGCTCGGTAAGGAAAAATTCGCGAGAGCCGGGCTGCGACTGCGGTAGCTTATTGCCGATGGTCCAAGATGCTCGGAAACCTGCGCCGGGATCTTCTTCGCGCCGTAATTCGTAGTCGATGCGATTTCCATTTTGCTTCAGTTCTATTTCTGCATTGAAGTAAGGCAAATAGAAAAAAGTACGCGCAGCAAACACTGCTGCTGCACTGTTTGCATCGAGTGAGAAAAACCAAACACCCGGCACGCCTTCTAAATGCACATAAGTGCGCACGTTCAATTCATGCATGGAACTTAGACCGGGTATGGGCGGAATTAAAGGCGGGAAAGCGCTGATGTTCCACATCGTGAAAGGCGTAATTGCCAGCCAGGCTGAATCGCCAAAAGTATCTATCTGCAGCTCGCGTGGAATCAACGCTCGCAACAAATTTTCCTTAACTGGCCAGTGCATGAACAAAAGCTTGCCCCAGTTCTGATGCATCACCGGATGGCCCTGCGGTCGATGGCGGGCAGCGAGTCGCTCAGTATCCAGGACTTTTTCGCGCATAGTTTTCAGCAATCTCGATTTGGGTCAAAGAAATCAATTACAGTAACTGGATCTTCGATTACTTCAAGAACTGTTGATTCCGTTGCCAGCTACCAAGCTGTAAACGAATAGAGCCGAAACTACCTCGCGTCCTATCGGGAAGACGACACGGTAATCACGGCTCTTTTCCCCCTGTTCGCAGAGAAACTTAGCGCTCAACAACAGCGCGGTCTGTACGGTCAAGAACATATGCATTGAGCAGCAACTTTAGCTCGGTTATAATTAACGCCCCCATGGTCGTTCCCCCGAATTCGGTCTATCAGCTAACAATCTCTTGACCCGACTAAAACTCAGAACGCCGCATTCCCTCCTGGTCGCGGGCGCCATCTCGATAGTCTATTTTGCCGCCGCTGAATTCGGCCTGAGCCTCGCTTCCGTTCATACCAACGTTTCTCCGATTTGGCCACCGACGGGTGTGGCGATCGCCGCTTTGCTTATTTTCGGGCGATCGTTATGGCCAGCCATCTTTGTCGGAGCACTAGCGGCTAATCTATTGACTCACATCTCTGTAGCCACTGCCGCCGGAATAGCAGTGGGAAACACGTTAGAAGCATTGACCGCGTGGTATTTACTCAGACGCATACAACCGCCTCGTAAAACTTTCGAGTCGATTATCGGAGTGCTCCAGTTTGTTTTGTTTGCTGCCGTCCTGAGTCCGGCCGTAAGTGCGACGATCGGGGACTTGAGTTTGTGTTTAAGCGGAGCTGCGAGTTGGTCCAACTTCACCAGTTTGTGGCTGACATGGTGGCTGGGTGATGGCTTTGGCGCACTCGTGATAGCTCCATTCCTGATCTCCTGGACATCACGATATGAGTTAACTATTCGCGCCAAAGTTCTGATTGAGGGCGGCCTGCTTTTGGTCCTCCTGTTCATTGTTTCTATGAGCGTTTTTGCCGGCTGGATACCCGGACGAAAACCGAATTATCCAATCGAACACTTGTGCCTGCCATTTCTCGTGTGGGCTGCACTGCGCTTTGATCAGCGCCTATTGTGCTCGGCAATATTGCTCCTCACCGGTGTTGCCGTATGGGGGACTTCGGGTGGCAAGGGGCCATTCATTCAACCAACTCCGAATGAATCGCTGCTGTTGCTGCTGCTTTTTGTAGGCGGCAGCACCTTGATGGCGCTGGCGTTGCACGCCGCAATGAGCGAGCAACGAAAAGCTGAAGAAGAAAAACTAACATTACATGCGGAAATGGAACTCCAGCGCGCGCGAGTTGCTGCTATTGTGGCCCACGTTCCCGGCGTGGTGTGGGAAGCCTGGGGCCAGCCGGACGCCGCAAACCAGCGCATCAATTTTGTCAGCGATTACGTTGAAGAAATGTTGGGCTACAGTCAGGATGATTGGCTTTCAACGCCAAACTTCTGGCTGACTATTGTTCACCCCGACGATCGCGAACGCGCTGCTGCCGAGGCCGCGCAAAAGTTTTCGACTGGCAAGGGCGGCACAAGTAGATTTCGATGGCTTGCGAAAGACGGACGGGAAATTTGGGTTGACGCGCATTCAGTAGTTGTCTGTGATGACAATGGCGATGCGCTGGGCATGCGAGGCGTAACCATGGATGTCACGCGCACGATCCAAGCTGAAAATGAACGCAGCGAGCTATTGGTTCGGGAGCGCGAGGCGCGAGCCCAGGCTGAAGAAGCCAACCGGCTAAAGGATGAATTTCTCGCAAATACTTCGCATGAGTTGCGAACTCCGTTGAACGCGATCGTTGGTTGGTCGCGCTTGCTGCGCTCCGGCCAATTGGATGAGAACACTTCAGCGCATGCGTTCGAAGCTATCGAACGAAATGCCTGGTCGCAAGCCCAGATTGTCAACGACCTGCTCGACGTTTCGCGGATCATCACTGGCAAACTGCATCTGACCTACCTGCCAACCAATCTATTGAATGTAATCAATGCCGCAATTGATGTTGTTCGCCCAGCGGCCGAGGCTAAAGGGATAAAGATAGTCACGAACAATGACTCGGCTGGCCTGATTGTTAATGGCGATGTAAACCGGCTACAGCAAATTGCCTGGAACCTGCTCTCGAATGCGGTGAAGTTTACTCCCGACGGCGGAGTGGTCGAGATTACGTTGCGCAGAGACAATTCATTCGCAAAGCTAATGATTGCCGACACCGGCCCGGGAATAAAACCAGAGTTTCTGCCGCACGCTTTCGAGAGGTTTACCCAAGCTGAAAGCGGGACAACCAAAAAGCACGGCGGACTTGGGCTCGGCCTTGCGATCGTGAGACACCTTGCCGAGCTTCACGGCGGGCACGTCGAAGCCAAAAATCGCGAAGGCGAGAAGGGCGCAGTCTTTACTGTCACTCTTCCCGCCTTGAACTAGATCAGTCCCGATAGTTTATGGAACTTAAGGATTAGTCGCAGGGCCGCGGTTGATTGCCCCGAATTTACGTTGCATCACAGGCGCCGTTCTTTGCGCAGTATCGTCTATCGTTCCCGCGGGATTGAAGACATAGCTATCGCGCGTGCGCACCGCAAGATTTGGTTGGTTAACGCGGACCCTAACCTGTCGCCGCTCGCCGGCCTGCGCTGGTCGGTGCGGGTAATAACCCAAACTGTATTGACGTCGCAGCTCCTCGGCAACATTGCCGAACGCATAAGACAGATTTTGAGTCGAGTCTGCCTGATAACTTCGCGCGCCGGTCTTGTCCGCCAACTCATGCAGGTAGCGATTCGCAATATCGTAGTCGTGTCTGCTGGTGCCCGGTCCACCGCTTGATCCGCCGCCTGAGCCGCCGCGTCCACCGCGATTGATGCCACCCAGAATTTGAATCAAGATGCCTATGGACGAGCTTGGCGCTCTGCTTGCTCCAGGCCATCCGCCGCCCCCGCCCCCGCTCATGTCCATGTACGTGTCGTATTGAACGGGATAGATCAATGCATCCAACTCTTCCGCGTCGCGCACGTTGCTGGCGTAGGACGCATGACGACTGGTGGTGTCAACGCCGTCCGTGAAAAGCACGATCGCTTTACGGCCCGATACGTAGCTCAGTTGCTGATTCATCACCATGTCAACAGCATCGTAAAGTTTTGTTCCGTCACCGGTACGCGTGCGACGAATTGCATCGCGCAATCGGCCCCGGTCACTGGTGAATTCCGACAACACTCGTACCTGGTCGTCAAACGAAACAATCATGACCCGATCGTCCGGCCGCAGTTGCTTGGTGAAGGCGATGGCTGCGTCCTGAATGTCCTCCAGGCGAAAGCGAGTTGACCCGCTGGTATCGATCATCAGTACCACGGAAAAGGGTTTGTCTACCGACGAGAAAAACGCGACCTGCTGCTCTACGCCATCTTCCCAAAGTCGAAAATCTTCTTTGCGCAGATTTGGAACGTATCTACCGTCTCGATCCATCACGCTGACGGGCAATGTTACGAGCGTCGTATTCACTTTGATTACGTCGCCCGCTTCCACTTCTTCCGGACCCTCAGCTGCTGAAATCTGTCCTGATTTTTGAGAGTTAGTGCCGTTGGCGCCGCCGAGCACGGGCGCTCGCGGCGCGCTCGGCGTGCTGCTGCCAATTGGGGCCGAACTACTTCCAACTCGGCGGGCTCGCGTTTGCGCGTTAAAACTCGCCGCAAAAATCGCGAGAAGCGAGAAAACAAGTAAATATGCCGAGATTCTTTTCATTGACTGGCTCCTGGATCCGTGCATGCCCGTGACACGTCAACAAGCTTAGATGCGCCAATACTGGATTAGATGCTTCGAAGTTGGCCCCGTGGACGCGGGCCTGGAGGAGAGATGGAATACCTTATGACGCGACTAGGATAACTCGACCGGGTGGCTCAGACAAGCCTGAGGTGCCCACCGGGCGGCTGAGTCATGCGTGCATTTAAGTCAAGTTCCTTGACGATCTGCCTTTGGGTGCCCGCGAAAGTCCAAACTGTGCGATTATCTGCCGCTCAGACTCAACATTTCGCTCATGCGCATTTTTCGATGTCTACATTATTGGTGGTCGCTTTTTGTCGCGGCGGCGCTGCTACTCCTTTTTGCTCCGCCGGTCCTATTGGTGGCCTGGCTTACGGGGAATCACGAATTGGTCTATCCCTGGGCTTTCTTTGGCGCTCGTAACTGGCTGCGTTTGAGTGGCGTGAAGGTGCGGGTGAATGGGAAACAGCATGTCGATTCAAACCAAACGTATGTCTTCATTTCTAATCATCGCTCATATTTGGATACCGCCACACTTTTTGTTTATGCTGGACCGCGCATCGGACTGCTCGCAAAAAAGGAGTTGCTGAAGGTGCCGATCCTCGGATACGGCATGGGCTATGTAAATGTCATGGCTATCGATCGTTCTAATCGCGACCGCGCACTACAGACAACCGAAGCAGCTACGGCGCGCATTCGTTCCGGTAGATCGTTTGGCGTTTTCGCGGAGGGCAGGCGCGCCCGGCCTGGCGAGTTCCTTCCATTTAAGAAGGGCGCGTTCTACATGGCTGCGCAGGCCGGCGTGCCGATTGTGCCGGTGGCGATAAAAAATACTGACTACTTAATGGGCAAGGGAACTGGTGAGGCAAGATCCGGAACGATTGAAATGGTGATACTACCGCCTGTTTCTACTGCCGGCGTTTCAAGCGACGACGACGTCAAGCAATTGCTTGAACGCGTACACACCATGATTGGCAACGAGTTGGGGATGTCGACTTAACCCAACAGCAACACCGCTAAGGTTTGCGCGGCGGTGGTGTAACGGGTTTCGTTTGTTTCGTTGGCGCGTCGGGATTTTCGACTTCTTCAATCACTTTTAGCTTGCCGCGCGCTTGAACAAAATCGGAATAGCGAACCTGCATGCGAACGTGCAGCGATTCACCGTTGTCGAAAACCAATTCTTCGTCAGCATAAGAATACGTGGGAAACCAATAACGTCCATCGATCTGTTCGCGGTAAGTCTCAACAGTCGGAAACTTATTGTTCTTCGTTTCCGGAAGCCCTTTTCCCTTGGTTTTTACAATCTGAAAATCCTGATCTTCGACCCAAACGCGTCCTTTAAAAAAACGCTCTTTAGTTTTTTTCGCGTCGGGAAGTACTTTCGGAGTAACATCAAACACAAAGAGATTTAGCTCATCAATCCTTTCTTTGCCGACATATTTGAAGTCATACTGATTCAGCTTTGACGGCTCCAAAGCGAATGGCTGAATCCCACCAAGATCATCCAGATCCTCCTGAGTAATTCCGCTATACGACGGCATCGGGAAGTAGCTGATCTTTTCGTAGCGGTTACCTTGATCGTCGAAGGTGAAGTAGGAAACACGATGATACTCGCCGGTTATCTGACCGCCCATGCCCAAAGTCTGCAATATCGCATCGCGCTTGAAAGAATACTCGTTAAGCGCCTTGCGAAACTGACCCTCCTTGGCCGTAAAAGTATTGATTATGCGGTCCACTTCAGCCGGCGGGAGATCTGCCGAGTTGGATAGGGCCTGGCCAAAAGCCGGCAACGCCGCAAACACATAAAGGCCGGCTAACAAGGTAAGAAATCTAAGGACATTTGCTGGGGATTTTCGCTTCATTCTAATTAATCCTTACGTGAGAACTCAGACCGAAAGAATCAAAAGTACCCTTCTCAGATGCCCTCAAATAAAGTCCTGTTGCCATCTGAACGAAAGATGTCTAACGCTATCCCAGAACTTGGCGTTTTCTTATTGCAAAGTTTCATGCAACTGATGTAATGTGCTCGCGGCAAGAACCAGTTAATGCGGTTCCTAACGGCTTGGCAGCAAGCTTCCAGCATTTTTTAAAAGCTATAACAGGTTTGAAAACTAAGCGGTCCGAAGACACATGCTGGATCGCAACAGAGATAGGAAAAGTCCTCACGTCGGTAAGCGGCAACGTCGAGATTCCCATGGACCGCAAAAGCGCATAAGCGCAGGTGCAACGCAGAGCGGCCGCGTTGCTGCATGGGGGACAAAGACGTTAGGTCAAGCTTTGGGAGGAGCCTGATCGCCAGCCTTGAACCGATGATGTGCGCGGCGGACGTCGCCCCTTCTGGGCGGGGTGGCTAACACCCGCCGCGCGCACCCCAGCTACAATTCTAACTTCACGAAAACTTTCGACCTGACCCTTCAGTTTCTTAAAAGCTAATATCAATTAGCAAACTCGATGTTCGGAGGGTTGGGAATGATCCCGTGTTCAAAGCCTTCCGTCAGAAATCTTCGAACACCTTCGCGGCCTCGCTCGGTGTAGTCGAGCGTTAGATTGTTGACCCACATCGAGACAAAGCGATCAGCCAAAGAAGCATCCATATCTCGGGCAAACTGCATTGCATACTGAAGAGCATCTTCGCGATTTGCGAGCGAATAGCGAATGCTCTCGCGCAAGTAGCCAGAAACCTGACGAATGATTTCAGGACCTAACTCGCGGCGGATCGCGTTGCCGCCCATTGGCAATGGCAGGCCCGTTCGCTCGTGCCACCATTCGCCCAAATCCAATATCTTATGGAGACCAACTGATTCATAGAAAAGTTGCCCTTCATGAATCAATAGTCCAGCGTCGCAATCCCCGCTCTTCACCACGTCGATTATCTTATCGAACGGCACAACTTCGTAATGAAAATGCGAATTGAAAATCCTGAGCGCCAGAAACGCGCTGGTTAACGTGCCAGGCACCGCGATTTTTAGTTTAGAAATGTCCCTGGGTTTCGTCGCAGCCTGAGTCGAGACGAGGATGGGACCATAGTTATCGCCAATCGATGCGCCGTGGGGCAGCAGCACGTATTTGTCGCTGATGTACGCATAGGCGTGGAAGCTAACGGCCGTGACATCGTACGTGCCGCGAAAAACCTCTTCATTCAGGGTCTGAATATCTTTCAGGACGTGGGTAAATTTGAGCTCGCCCGTATCGAGTTTGTCCGTCGCCAAACCATAGAACATGAAAGCGTCATCCGAGTCTGGTGAATGGGCGACTGTTATCGTGCGAGTCTCAAGCAGAGTGGACATATATGTTTGTTGCGGCTTTCAGAAAAATTAGACGAGACTGACGTTCCGTCGGTCAATCGCGTTATAAACTGTATCGCGCTCGACGGCTGTAAAACCGGCGTCTTCAATCAAAGCAACGATTTCGTCGCGCGACATCTTCACTTCATTATTCGATTCGATTGAATAGCTTTCGCTCAGCTCACCACCTTCAGTGATGGTGCCGTCAATGTCATTTGCACCAAAATGCAGCGCGACTTGTGCCAATCGTTTCCCAAGCATGACCCAATAGGCCTTTAGGTGTTCGAAGTTGTCTAGAATTAGCCGAGACACCGCCATCGTCTTTAGCGAGTCGACGCCCGAGGGTCCCGGCAAGTGGGCCAGTTGCGTGTTCTCCGGATAGAAAGCAAGCGGTATCAGGCACTGGAATCCGCCAGACTCGTCCTGCTGTTGCCGCAGGCGAAGCAAGTGATCGACGCGGTCTTCAATTGATTCGATGTGCCCGTAAAGCATCGTGGCGTTTGTCTTCAAGCCCGCCGCGTGCACTTTGCCTGCCAGCTCCAGCCAACGGTTGCCGTCGCATTTGTGCGCGCAGATCATTGAGCGTGTCGGCTCGCGAAAGATTTCAGCGCCGCCACCCGGGCAGGAATCCAGGCCGGCTTCGATCAGTTTCTCGATGACCTCTTCATCGCTGAGCTTGTAGAAGTGGGCGAAGTGATCGAGCTCGACCATCGTAAACGCCTTCAGATGAAGTTGCGGGTAATGCTGTTTTAACGCTGAAAGCAAATCCGTGAAATAACTGAACGGCAGCTTTGTATTCAGCCCGCCGGTGATATGGAGTTCGGTGGCGCCCTCCTTCACAGCTTCACCGGCGATGCGCAGACTGTCGTCGATGTTGTGGGTATAGGCATCCTGCTGACGTGGCGTTCGGTAGAAGCCGCAAAACTTGCAGTCAGCGTAGCAAACGTTCGTGGGATTGAAGTGGCGGTTTACATTGAAATATGTCGTGCGACCGTGTTTGCGGCGCCGCACGCTGTCAGCGAGTTTGCCGAGTGACGGCAAATCGTTAGTAGCGAACAAGGCGACGCCATCTTCAAAAGTTAGTCGCTGACCTTCTGCAACTTTTTGCGCCACCGCAACCAAATTCTCGTCGTGCGAAAAGTTCATGAAAGAGTCCTCAGGAGAACGGCGCCTCCAAACGTTACGAACAGAATCACGCTTACAAATGCGTTGGTAGTAAAAAACGCCGCGTTTAGTTTGCTCAAATCGTCGGCCCGTACCAGGCGATGCTGATAGACAAGCAAAGCGGCGGTGACAATAACACCGACGAGGGCAAAAACTCCAAGCCGCGTAATCCAGTATAGCGCGAGCAGAGCAGCGAATGCGCCAACGTGAAACAGGCGCGCGATCAGCAACGAACGGCGAATGCCAAACCGTTTCGGAATCGAATGCAGGCCGGCACGCAAATCAAACTCATAATCCTGGCACGCATAAAGAACATCGAAACCGCTGGTCCACAGAAGCACTAACAAGGAAAGCAACAGCGGCACGGGGCTGTCCAAATGACCGCGCACGGCTATCCAGGCGCCGGTCGGCGCAATCGCCAGACACCAACCTAGAAACAAATGAGAAAGCAGTGTCCAACGTTTTGAATATGAATAAAGGATTACGCTCGCCAGCGCGATTGGCGCCAACAGCAACGTTAGCCGATTCAACATTGCTGCGGCCAGCAAGAACAGCGCGGCAGACACGAGCGTAAAGAGCCAAACAAAACTTACCGACAAGAGTCCGGCGGGAATAGCACGCGTCTGTGTGCGTGGATTTTGCGCGTCGTAGTCTCTGTCGGCGATGCGATTAAAGGCCATGGCCGTCGAGCGCGCGCCAATCATGGCGATAGTAATCCAAAAAATCTGTCGGATTGTGGGCAGGCCGTTTGCCGCCAGCAGCGCTCCCAGAAAAGCGAACGGAAGAGCAAACAGCGTATGCTCTATCCTTATCATCTCGAGCGTGACGCGAACATTTCGTAGTAGAGCCAATTTAATCTTCTCTCGCGTTCACGATCTCTGAAGACTGCCGCGGCATTCCCTTCCACTGCGTGTCCTGCGGGTGCGGAACTCCCAGGTGATCGAGAATGCGGAAGACCAGATGATCGACCAACGATTCAATTGTTTGCGGTCGATGATAAAAGCCGGGGCTCGCCGGAATAATGTGAGCGCCGGCACGCGATAGGCGCAACATGTTTTCCAGATGAATGGCGTTGTAGGGTGTTTCGCGAGGCACAAGCACCAGACAGCGACTTTCCTTAAGTGTCACGTCAGCCGCGCGATGAATCAGGTTAGTTCCGGCGCCGGAAGCGATCGCGCCCAGTGTGCCCATAGAACACGGCACAACAACCATGCCTTCCTGCGGATGCGAACCCGACGAGGGTCGGGCCGCCATGTTGTCGAGACGCTGCAGTTGGATCAATTTTGAATTGGGCGCTAGCCCGATCCATTTATTGATTTGAGCGTTGTCAGCGCCTCGCAAATCGCATCCCAGCTCAACGCGGGCAACCGTCGTTGCTGCTTCTGACATGATCAGATTAATACGCTCGACTACGCCGCTCGCGGCCATGTGCACCAAGGTGCGCCGCGCGTAAATTGATCCGGAAGCGCCTGTGATTGCTAGAGTGAATTCCATTTAATTTCGTTGCTTGAATCTTACTTGGCGGTCTATTCCTGCGCAAGCCGCCCATCTCGAATGTCATGATTGTTGGAAATCCTCCCGCTTCCTCGGTGTCGTCCGCGTCTCAGCGGCGAATCGATTTGAGCAGCGACTAACCGCCGAGACACAGAGATCGCAGAGATTGCGCAGAGAAAAATTGAAATCGGGGGCCACGCATTTCGAGTGGTTCGCGAGCGAATGCTAGAATGCGCTCCTAATTTCCAATCCGTAACAAGGCAAGCCGGGCGAATGAATTTGACAGCGCTGGAACAACTTTTGGCTGCGCACCGTGCGGGAGAACTAGAGACCACGGAAGCTATCAGTCGTATTCAGAATCTTCACTACGAAGATATTGGATACGCGCGCGTCGATCACGCGCGAGCCACGCGTCAGGGCTTTCCGGAAGTAGTTTTTGGCGCCGGCAAAACGCGAGCGCAAGTTATCGGCATAGTCGAGCGTCTGCTGCAACACACTCCCAACGTGCTCGTTACGCACACTGATGAGGGAACGTTTGGAGAAGTGCGCAACGTTGCCACCGATGCGGAATGGCATGCGACGGCGCGCTTGATAAGAGTTCAAAGAGACACTACCGAACGCGGCATTGGTGAAATAGTTGTGGTCACCGCAGGGACCAGCGACATACCAGTTGCAGAAGAGGCAGCCTTAACCGCTGAAGCCATGGGCAATCGCGTGAAACGCATTTGGGACGTAGGCGTCGCCGGCATTCATCGCGTGCTGGCGGAGCGCTCGCTGTTGCAAAGCGCGCGTGTTGTAATTGTGGTTGCGGGAATGGAAGGCGCATTGCCTTCGGTAGTCGGCGGTTTGGTTAGTGTGCCGGTGATTGCAGTGCCGACAAGCATTGGCTATGGCGCTTCGTTTGGCGGCATTGCGGCATTGCTTGGAATGCTTAACTCATGCGCGTCAAACGTGACAGTAGTGAATATTGATAATGGATTTGGGGCCGGGTTCGTTGCGAGTTTGATAAATCGACGCTGGGAGCAGCAGTCAGCAGGAGCAGTCGGCAGGAGCAGTCAGCAGTAGCAGTCAGCAGTAGCAGTCAGCAGTAGCAGTCAGCAGTAGCAGTCAGCAGCAGCAGTCGGCAGGAAAAGACGGGAGGAGCTGACGGCGGGAGCATTCAGTAGATTTCGACTTCACGAAAACTTTTCGGGATGCGCGATCATGCCTCCGAGCATGCGACCCACCTCCTCGTATCCTGCAGTCAATTCAGATCGCCGACGGTCTGATAAGTATCAGCAGCCAGTGGCAAAATCCAGCCATACTTGCGTTTCAGTTGCCTCTCCATCTGCGTCTGCCATCTTGCTAACGAACATCCTTGGATAGCGTTTTTTCCTATAACCCTCGGCGATATTTGCCGGGACGCTGCGTGACGATCGACGAATCTGATCAATCAATGAATAAGTTTCTTCCTTAGGAAAACTTAGGAAAATTTTTCGATTCATTGAAGATCTCCATCGCAAGTTTGAAAGCTAATTGATAAACTTTTAAGTCCCTAAACCCGTTTGCCGTAGGCATATTTATTCCCTTCTAGCGGCTTCGGGTGAACTTGTTAGCGTTGCCTGCTTAGTGCTCCTGCCGACTGCTCCTGCTGACTGCTCCTGCCGTCTGCCGAGCGTTATGGGTTAATCAACCCATCCAGCTTCTCAGCCCAGTCCTGGTCCAGATTCTGCAGAATGTTGTATTGCTCGAGCGCGGCGTTGCGATTTCCCAGCGTCAGGTACGACTTGCCGAGGTTGAAATACGCCTTGCCGAAATCAGGCTTCAATTGGATCGCCTGCTTGAATGCTTCCACCGCATCGGACATAAGACCCAGTTCCATGTAGGCCTCACCGATTTTGTTTGGCGCGTCGGCATCGCCAGGTTTCAGCGTACCAAGCTGTTTGTAAGTCTCGATTGCCAACGGATATTTTTTGGCGCGCAGGTAAGACGAACCTAGTCGTTCGTACGCGCTCGTATAGTCGGGGCGCAAGCGAATCGCCTGCTTGTAAGCTTGGATCTCGTCGTCGGCCTTGCCCCAATCTCGATAGACCAGCCCGAGCGCGTACCAGGCATCGGCGGCGTTGTAAGGATCGAGCCGAATCGATTGGCGATAGCTGTCGGCTGCCTCGCGATATTGCTTCAGATAATAATTTGCCAAGCCAATGTTGAAGTACGACTCAGATGATGGTCGCAATGTTACAGCTCTGCGTGATGCTTCGATCGCTTCGTTGTGACGGCCCAATTTCTCGCGGCAAAATCCAGCCTGCGCCCAGGCTTCCGCATAGTTCGTATCTGCGTCAACGGCTTTTTCAAAATAAGGCAAGGCTCTTTCACAGTCGTCCTGTGACAGAAAACTGAGGCCATCGCGAAATGCCTGTACCGCTTTGGCGCGTTTGTTTCTCCGACTAGCCCCGACCAGCTCGGCTAACGACATCAAGGCGCCGCCGCTTTGCAGTTGGGAAATGCGTTCTGAGGGAATGGCAAAATTGATGCTCTGCCCGCCGGTGATTTGCAGCGTCGCGACGCCGATCACCTGGCCGTGCATGTTTACGACGGGACTGCCGCTTGAGCCCGGCGAGATAGGCGCCGTGATCTGAATGATCCTGCCGAAAGTGGGAATGTCGCGCACCGCCGAAACGATGCCATTGGTGACACTACCTTCAAGTCCGAAAGGATTGCCGATGACAACTACGCTCTCGCCTTCCTGCGGCGACGTACGATCGAGCGACAGCGGCCGCACTTGACCGGCGGGTGCTTCGATTCGCAACACTGCGATGTCGCCCTCAGCATCGATGGCCACCACGCCTTTAACCTGATAGACGTTGCCATTGTAAGCATGGACCTCAGCCCGGTATGCGTTTTCAATGACATGGCGGTTCGTGACTATGCGATCCGAGTCGATAAAAAAACCGCTGCCGCGCGAAAGCTGTTCGCCACGAGCGTCAAACGTTTCGATGGCCACGGCTGAAGGTTTGATACGACGAACGAGATCGGGGAGAAGGTCCTGCGCGGACGCATGAGGGAAGACGCCTAGAACAATCAAAAGTGAAAGGCAAAACAACTTCATGTGGTGAGCGCTTGTCTTAATCAATTATCTCGCCAAGGGAACTCCAAAATTTTGGCGGCTTTGCCGCGCTCCGTGCGGAAAGGCTCTGCCTTTCCGTAAGGTTGCTTCTTTCTTCCAGGCTGCGCCTTGGCGGAGGCGAAGCCTCCAAATATTTCCATAAAGGGCCGGAAAGGCATAGCCTTTCCGCACGGAACGCGGCAAAGCCGCACCCTTCACAACCCTGCCAGCGCGAGTTTCTGAACGCGCGCAACTACCTCATTGATTTTTACATCTTCACTGGTCTTGGTAGCACGCGCGAACAGCTCCACTACGCCGTCAGAAACTTTTCGGCCGAGAGTGACGCGGTACGGAATGCCGATCAGATCCGCATCTTTGAACTTGACACCCGCACGCTCGTCACGGTCGTCGAGCAAGGTATCCAGCCCGGCGCGCACCAGGTCTTTGTAGAGTTTCTCTGCTGCCTCGCTCAGCTTTTCATCCTTCATGTTGGTTACCGTCACCACTACGTCAAACGGCGCAATCGTCTTTGGCCAGATGATGCCGTCGGCGTCGTGATTCTGTTCGATGGCGGCGGTGATGATGCGCTCGACGCCGATGCCATAGCTGCCCATTACAATCGGCACCGGCTTTCCTACTTCAGTTAGCACAGTTGCGCCCATCGCTTCCGAATACTTGGTGCCGAGTTTGAAGATGTGACCAATCTCCATCGCTTTGTAAACGTCCAGCACGCCGGTCTCGCAACGCGGACACTCTTCACCGGAATTGACTGAGCGCAGGTCAGCCCACTGATCGATTTGTATGTCTCGTTCGATATCGACGCCGCGCAGGTGATGGTCGTCTTTATTTGCCCCGGTCGTCATGTCACGA
>JBDUCB010000265.1:0-4533 GCA_040003695.1 bacterium | reverse complement strand
AATAACTTTACTGCTGCTGGTGTTGCTGGCGCCGGCGTTTTCCAGTCAAGCGCAAACGAAGCCCATCAAGGATCTGCGGCCGACGGTAATCCTGATTTCACTCGATGGATTTCGTTACGACTATCTGGCGAAGTACCAAAGCCCAAATCTAAACTCGCTGGCGCGCAACGGCGTTCGTGCCCGCTGGCTGATCCCGTCGTTTCCCACCAAGACCTATCCCAACCACTACACCATCGCCACCGGCCTCTATCCCGCGCACCATGGCATCGTGGAAAACGAAATCTATGATCAGCAATTTGATGCTGTCTTCAATTTGAGTAAACGGGAAGAGGTGCAAAACGGACGCTGGTGGCTGGGGGAGCCGATTTGGGTGACTGCCGAAAAACAAAATCAGCGCGCCGCGTCGGTGTTCTTTCCCGGAACTGAAGCTGAGATTGCAGGCAAGCGGCCGAGCTATTGGAAGCTTTACGACGCGAAGGTTTCAAATGCCGACCGTGTCGATACGATCCTGGGTTGGCTCGACGTGCCCTCGGTGCGGCGGCCAACCTTTCTCAGTCTGTATTTCAGTGATACCGATGATGCCGGTCACCACTTTGGACCTGACTCGACAGGCACTGCACACGCGGTCGCTGAACTGGATGAGGCAATCGGCAAACTGATTGGCGGCTTGCGTGCACGTGAGATTTTTGCCCAAGTGAATTTGATCATTGTTTCGGATCACGGCATGGCAACCGTGGGTGCGGGGCATGTCATACTTTTAGACTCGCTGTTCGATACCCGTCTGGCCGAACGTATTTTTTGGACTCCCGAAATCGTCAGCATCTTTCCGCGGGCCGGTAATGAGATAACTATCTATTCAAGTTTGCGCCGGCACCTGCCGGCCCACGCGCGGGTGTATCGCAAGTCTGAAATACCGGAACGCTTTCATTATCGCGATAGTCCGCGCCTTCCGCCGCTGCTCGTGTTGCCTGATGAGGGTTGGGTGCTTATGAACCGCGAAGGGCTTGCGGCGATGAATGCGTCTGTCAATGGTCCCGCGAAAGGCCGGCACGGTTACGACAATCAACTCCGCTCGATGCGCGCCATCTTCATCGCCCACGGCCAGGCTTTCAAGCGCGGCAAAGTTGTCGCGCCATTTGCAAATATTCAGATTTATAACATCATGACGCGCATACTCGGTTTGCGACCCGCGCCAAACGATGGCGACTTCGCAGTAGCACAAAAGGTCTTGAAGTGACAGTAGACAGTAGACAGTAGTCAGTAGTCAGACAAAATCTCTTTCTGCCTTCTGCCTTTCTGCCTTCTGCCCTTCTCGTTCTGCGTAATCGGCGTAATCTGCGGATAGTCTCTTTCCTTTACCATTCACGATTCACGATTCAGGATTTACGATTTCTTTGACGAACTCGACAAAGCCGAAAAGAGCGGCGGTTATGGGTAAACAGGTATTCCTACGCCCTCCAACAAAAAGCGATTTATCCGAGTTTACCGCGCTCAATCGTGCGAGCACCGGCATGCATCGGGGCCTCGTTTCTCCTCCAAAAGTTGCGGAGCAATTTGAGAGTTTTCTGAAGCGCAGCCGCAGAGTAGATTCCGTCTGCTTTTTGATATGCCGGGTAGAAGACGATGCGGTAATAGGCTCCATTACTCTAAGTCAAATATTTCGTGGCGGATTTCAAAATGGGTACATCGGCTACTATCTAGGCACGCCCTATGTGCGTCGTGGTTATATGACGGAGGCCTTCAGCTCATGCTTCAATACGCGTTTAAGAAATTGAAGCTACATCGCGTCGAAGCGAATATTCAGCCGGCGAATGCAGCCTCAATCGCATTGGTGAAGCGTGCTGGATTTAGTCGCGAAGGATTCTCTCGGCGATACCTTAAAGTGTGCGGTCGGTGGCGGGATCATGAGCGCTGGGCCATTGTCGTCGAAGACTGGAAGTCCAAATCAATTCAGTAAATCGTAAATCGTGAATGGTCAAAGCAAGAGCGATGAGTCACGATTCAACGTTCGCTAGTCACGATTTACCAGTTACCATTTACCAGTCACGATTCACGGTTCACTGTTTACGGTTTACGGTTCACTGTTTACGGTTCACGGTTTACTGCCATGCATCTAGAGTGTGGGCCATGTACGATCCGCTCCTGGCGCTACGGCGACGAAGAAACTCTGCCGCTCCATGCCAACAACCGAAAGATCTGGCTTAACCTGCGCGATGCCTTCCCTCATCCTTACGCGCGTAGCGATGCAAAACGCTGGCTGCAACACGTTGTCGGGCACACGCCGGAAACGAATTTCGCAATCGATGTTGACGGCGAGGCAGTTGGCGGCATCGCAGTCGTCTTGCAGCAGGACGTTGAGCGTTGCTCTGCGGAAGTTGGTTACTGGCTGAGTGAAGATTACTGGGGCCGCGGCATAATGACGGCTGCCCTCAAGTCGTTCACAGAATATGCGTTCCAAGAGTTTAAGTTGACGCGAGTGTATGCGGTGCCGTTCGCTCGGAATGTGGCATCGATTAAGGTGCTGGAGAAAGCGGGCTACGTTTGCGAAGGAGTGTTGCGCCGGAGTGCAATCAAGGACGGTGAGGTCCTGGACCAGTTGATGTACGCGAAAATCCAGTAGATCGTGAGTCGTGAATCGTAAATCGTAAATTGTGATTGCATGTCACCTCACCCGTCTCCATCACCCTTCTTTTCGATTTACGATTTACGATTTACGACTTTTGCTGCTTGCTGCCCGCACATTTGGTGGGGTGTTCGAGCATGAATAAATTTCTCCCATTCATGTTTATGGTTTGTCTACTGCTGGGCGCCAAGCCGGCGTTGGCGTGCGATTGTGTTGGCCCACGCGGCAAGGCTGCGCTTGCTAATGCGAAAGTAGCTTTCAGCGGCAAAGTGATCAAAATCAAATACCTGGATAATCCCGAACAGAAGGATCCAGAGCCGCGCATCATTGTTACCTTTCGTGTTTACCGCGTATGGAAAGGAGTGCTGAGGAAGACGATCGTGCTAAATACTGTATTTAATAAGTGGACTTGCAACGGCTATTGGTTCAAGGAAGGCGAAGAGTATCTGGTGTTCGCGCGTGCTAACGAAGCTGCAACTGCAAAGATGTTTCGTAAAGAGAAAAATACATTGGGAGTCTGGACGTGCGGCGGGACCTTCCCGCTCACCGATGCGCAAGCAGACGTAAATGATCTTGGCGCCGGCAAAGCTCCTATTTGAGACCATAGCTGTCTTGTTACTTCTCATTCATTTACTCATTACTCATTACTCATCACTCATTACTGATCACTGTTCCATTGACATTCGCTACTGTTTTGTCATAAAAGCTGCCCATCAACCAATCTTGAAGGCCCTCGGTAGACGATATTCAATCTGCTTGCTGTTTGCTGTTTACTGTTTCCTGTTTGCTGTTTGCTTCTCATTCACGATTCACGATTCATGAACTATTCATATTACGAGGACGAGAAGGGTCAATGGTGGTGGCGCATACATGGCCCGGACGGAAGCGTCATGCTGGATTCCGGCGGGGGCTACACGGCCGAGCAGGAATGTCTCGACGCCATCAACAAAATCAAGGGGTCGAATAATGATTCCGACGTGCGGAAGGTGGCCTTTGAACCACCTGTGAAACCTACAAAAACGAACGAGGCTCAGGCCGCGAAAGTTACCGCCAGTATCACCACCACCGTTGACAGCCCGACTGAAACAGCAAACCCTGCGGAAACCATAGATGCGGCCACGGAAACTGCAACGCCTGTGGAGATTTCAATACCGCTTGAAATTTTAACCGCCGCGGAAATTTCAAAAACTCCCGAGGCTCAGGCCAGTGTTGAAACGCGCACGACGAAAGAACCGGACACGGCACTGCAAGCACCTGAAGCAAAGCCGGTAACTCCGTCTGAAAGTGAAATCGATAAAAAGCCTCAAGCGGCGAAAGAAGTTGAATCCGAAACAGCGGCAGGTGATTCTAAATCGTCAGTTGTGGACGTCATACTGGGCGAGAGCCCTATCGCCTCTGTCTTCACCACAAAAGACAAACAGCTTCGCTGGACGTACAAGGCGAACGCCGGTGTCGTGCCCGTCAGACTACTCGCCGCAATCGCTGAATTCGATTCCATTATGGCGACGATTGCGGTTTCGGTTCCGAAGCCATATCGAACAGAGGCCTATCATCAGTTGGGCAAGGCTTTGTTTGCGGCCTTTCATACTCAGCAGGGAACGAAACCACGCACTCACTTCCGCGCTGTGCGATTGTTCGTCAGAACGAAAGCCAAAGAGCGTGCGCGGCTTGTTTATGTCATCGCCAGCCTGGCAGCCACCTTGTTGCTGGCGCTGATTGTCCTCCCCCTTTATTTCCTGACAATAAATCCTGCGATAAAGCTGATTACACTGGGCGGATTCTTTGGTTCGGTGGGCGCCGGCATTTCAGTGTTGCAAAGGAACCCTTCGCTGGATATCGATCCGTGGATGAGTAACGGCTATCTCAGGCTGCAGGGAATTACGCGGATCGCTTTGGGATTCATCTTTGGC
>JBDUCB010000437.1:0-4534 GCA_040003695.1 bacterium | reverse complement strand
AGAAACTAGCCCTAAAAGATCAGATGTATTCCATAATGATGCAGCACCAGAAAACCGAAAGTGTGAGTCACTAAAAGCGGGGCGAAAGCTGCTCCAGTCAAAGTTGCTGTCGGGGACGCGGAGGTATCGCGTCCCCTTTCTTTCGCGCATGGCCTTCGGAAAGGCATCCGGTTTTCGTTGAGATAAAAAGATTGAGAATAGCTAGGGAAGGAATCATTTATATTTTGGTGCCGGCGGTGGTTGCGCTGCTGCTGATGTTGTTTGGTTTTTGGCTGGCGGCCATTCCGCTTGCGATTGTCACGGCGTTCATGGCCTTCTTCTTTCGAGATCCCAAACGGCAGCCGCCGGAGGATTCGCGGCTGGTGGTGGCGCCGGCTGATGGACGGGTGACGCGGGTCAAACAGATTGAAGAAGGGGATAGTCACGCCGCAACCTTAGTAAGCATTTTCTTGTCGCCCCTGGACGTTCACATTAATCGTGCGCCCATTGCCGGCGAGATCACAAATATCGCTTACACGCGCGGGAAATTCCTGATGGCGACAGATGAGAACGCAAGTCTGGTTAACGAGCAAAACGCCTTGACAATTCAGGGAGAGAAAATAGCCGTGGTCTGCAAACAAATAGCCGGCATACTCGCGCGCCGAATTGTTTGCTGGAAGCGTGCCGGTGAACGAGTTTCATTAGGAGAACGCTTTGGCTTGATCAAGTTCAGTTCGCGAACCGACATCCTGTTGCCGTCGCAGGTCGAAGTATTGGTTAGTGAAGGCGCCCGCGTACGCGGCGGCGTTACGATTATCGGGAGGATTCGATGAGCACGGTTGCTCGCACTCCAATTCCTGGCGAACAAAAGAACCCGGAGCGGCGCGGTCTCAAAAAGGGTCTGTACCTGATTCCGTCTGTTTTCACCGCGGCAAACATCGGGATGGGTTTCTACGCAGTCATGGCCGCAGTGCGCGGGTTCCAGTTCGTGGGAGCTGGTAGCGAAAGCGATCTTGCCAAGGCTGCGGTTTATCTCGATAACGCGGCCAAGGCGATTGGGTGGGCGGTACTTTTTGACATGCTTGATGGCCGTTTAGCTCGCATGACGCGCACGACAACTGAAATCGGCGTCCAACTGGATTCGATTGCAGACGTCGTAACGTTTGGATTGGCCCCGGCGGTGCTCGCTTATGTTTGGGGTTATGGTGGAACCCTGCAGGAAGGAAGCGACCTTCACAGCCTGGCCTGGTTTCTCTCGTTTATGTACTTGATGTGCGGCGGTTTTCGGCTGGCTCGCTTTAATGTTCAATCGTCCCGGCCCCGCATCCTGGCCGAAGGAACGATAAAAGTCGACAAGAAAAGTTTTGTAGGCTTGCCGATTCCCGTCGCCGGCGGCTTGATTGCAGCCATCATTCACTTCGCTCCGCAACCGCTGGTGAAGTATGGAGCAGAGCGTGCGCAAGTTTACTCGTTGCTCTTGATGGCGCTGGTGGGGTTGTTAAGCGTCTTAATGGTTAGCACGCTTAGATTCTCAAGCTTCAAGACAGTCGGCACTCGCAGCCGGGGAATGCGAACAATAATTCTCGCAGTCGCCGTCGGTATGTTGATCTTTCTCTACTCCCGCGAGGTACTCCTCATCCTTGTCGTTGGCTACATTCTTCATGGCTTACTTTCGCGCCTGTGGGGAATGTTTCGACGCCGCCCTGAGGCGAGCGACGCTCCGGTCCAGGCGAACCTTCCTTAAAGCTAAATCCAACCCGTTAACCAGCCGTACTTAGTTTTTATTTAAAGGCGCAATTCCGCGTGGTTGCGAGAATGCCAGCAGCCCATGTTCGGTGGTCAATAAGACTACGCTGCCTACCAGAATGGGTGATGCCGACGAGGTAATTTCCTCGCCCACGGGCAGGGAATTGACCTGTCGTCCGTCACGCAGTTCCAGAACCACGCCCGCGGAGCTCGAAAGAGGAGTAAAGAGTGCCTCAAGGTCTGTGATAAGGGGTTGTGAAGAAATTCTGCCGGGCATTTGCCGTTTCCACAATTGCTTTCCGGTTACAGAAAACTTGTAAACAAAATTGTCCAGCGATGCCACAAGCAAATCTTCACCAGCGCGAACTACCGCCTGCACTCCAGCACCAGTACGCCGGCGCCAGAGCGGACGTCCGTTGATGGTCATCGCGTAAACATAACTGTCGAGTGAACCAAAAAAGATGACATCGTCTCGTGTTGCAGCGGGTCCACGCACAGGCCCTCGCGTCCGATAACGCCACAAGAACTTTCCGGTCTGTTCATCCAGCACAACCAGGTTCCCGTCTTCGCTACCGGCGTATACTCGAGAACCAGCGACGACGGGTTGAGAATTAAAAGGCGCGCTGTAGGAAAAAACCCAACGCAACTCTCCCGTCCCGCTATCAAAAGCGAAAAGATTTCCATCACTACCGCCACCAAACAGTTTGCCGTTGGCAAGCGTAAGTGATCCTTGAAGCGGCATCGCGAGCGTGCGCATCCATCGCGTCACTCCGCCCTCCTTACCCAGGGCACGCAACGCGCCGGTTGCGCGTCGTGTGCCGCTCTCAGTTTTGCCGGTTTCTGAGGCTACATATACGCTTCGATCGTCAGCAACTGGCGACGCTGACAATTCCCCGCCAAACTCTGAACGCCAATTCAATGCGCCATCGCCGGCTTTGAGCGAAACGATAATTCCCCCAGCCAGAGGCAAATAAATACGATCGCGATCGAACGCGGGCGTGAGATTGAGTGTTAGGTCCGAACCATACCGCCAGCCCACTGTCAGAGGTTGCGAGAGAAATGCGCGTGGATCTTTTTTTGTAGCATGTTCACCATCGTTATGCGCCTGGGCGTAACAGATGGTTACTGCAGTGGCCAACACTAGCGCGAACGTCCACGCAATAGACTTCCATCGCGGTTGTTTGTCGTCACTTGATATCATTGATTGTGCTGAGTTCTTGAGTTATTCGAATCCGAAAGTATAATCCACCGGTTTATTATTCCTGACTGTAACGCTTTGACGCGCGAAGCGCTACTTGAGGTTTTCTTTTTTGATACCTTCTACTCAACACGAAATTGTCATAATACTGGACTTCGGATCGCAATACACTCAGCTGATCGCTCGCCGCGTTCGTGAAGCTGGCGTTTATTGTGAGATTCTCCCTTTCAATACACCGGTCGAAAGAATTGCCGCGCGGCAGCCGAAGGGCCTCATTTTGTCGGGTAGTCCATCTTCTGTTTACCAGGAAGGCGCACCCAGACCAGATGGAAGACTGTTGGCCTCGCTTGAGTGTCCGCTGCTCGGCATCTGCTACGGCTTACAAATTCTCGCGTTTGATCTAGGTGGCACGGTTCAGGCATCGCCTAATCGTGAATATGGGTACGCCCGGCTTAAACTTGTCGATGGAACGAGCGCTTTGTTTCGCGGACTACCTGCTGAAATGGATGTTTGGATGAGTCATGGAGATCAGGTGACGTCGGTGCCCCCGGGTTTTCAGGTGACTGCCCTCACTGACGACGCTCTCAACGCATTCGAGGATGCGGGCCGCGGAATATTCGGCGTGCAGTTTCACCCGGAGGTCGCGCACACGCCCCTCGGCGCCGCGCTGCTCCGAAACTTTCTGTTTGAGATTTGTCACTGCCGCGGGGATTGGTCACCGCAGGCCGTCATTGAAGAGCAGACAAACAAAATTCGCGAAACCGTAGGAGAAAAAGGCGCCGTTGTTTCAGGACTTTCGGGCGGCGTCGACTCAACGGTCGCAGCCGCTCTCGTACACCGCGCGATCGGCGAGCGACAGACCTGCATTTTTGTTGACAACGGCTTGTTGCGCGACAGCGAGTTTGACTCCACCTTGGCGCTGTTACAGCAGCGAATGAAGTTGCAGATTGATGGGGTTCGGGCCGGCGACCTTTTTCTTGATGCGCTTAGGGGCGTTACTGATCCCGAGGAGAAGCGGAAGCGAATTGGCAAAGTTTTCATTGATGTCTTCGAAAGTAATGCACGCCGTATCGGCGATGTAGAGTTCCTGGTGCAAGGCACTCTCTATCCGGATGTGATTGAATCGGTTTCAGTCCGCGGCCCGTCCGCAGTGATTAAGAGTCATCATAACGTCGGCGGCTTGCCGGAAAATATGAGCTTGAAACTGATCGAGCCGTTGCGCGAATTGTTTAAGGACGAAGTGCGGCTGATTGGCCGTGAGTTGGGCGTGCCTGAAGAAATTCTTACGCGACATCCGTTTCCAGGACCGGGTCTGGCTGTCCGAATAATTGGCGAAGTAACCGAAGAGCGCGTGCGCCTGTTGCAGGCAGCGGATCGTATTCTGGTTGAAGAGCTGCGGGCCGCTAGTTTGTATGATTCCGTTTGGCAGGCATTTCCTGTTTTGTTGCCGGTCTCAACTGTGGGCGTGATGGGTGACGAGCGCACTTATGAGAAGGTCGTTGCGATTCGCGCTGTGACCAGCGTCGATGGCATGACGGCGGATTGGGCGCGGCTGCCGCATGATGCATTGGCTCGTATTTCGGCTCGCATAATTTCCGAAGTACGAGGCAT
>JBDUCB010000103.1:0-4572 GCA_040003695.1 bacterium | reverse complement strand
GGATCTCCGCCCTTCTTGCTGAACTGAAGATCCAACGACACAATGCGAGGCGCCTGTTGTTTTTGCACTTTCCGCGCGCTGTCTTGTGCAGAAACAATAGAAGCGCTCGCCAACACGAAAACCAACGATAAAACTAGCGTCGCAATCTTGGTTGCCATCTGAGTCTCCTTAGAAGCTGTTGAAGTGAATCTTTTTCACCCGAAGGGAAGAATTCTCTATCTCCGAAAAGAGAGGCCTGCAAGTTAAGTTGTAACCGCTTCAAATCGTGGGACGTTGGAACTTCTAATGCATCGCCGAGGCAGTTGAGCTTGATACTTGATGAATTCAACTGCGCCGGCGTTTAGGATTGCGCTGACTGGACGATGAACCGGGATGATAGGCGAGCATTTGGCCCACTGTCAATAAATTCTAAATCACCTCAATTGACCCTCCCAATCTGTTTTGCTAGTCTCGTTTGAATTCGAATTCATAACTTTAAGGGACATTTTTTTGGGCGGGAAGGATAAATTTGCATGTCGAGCGAAGTATTCATTCTGGGTGGCAAGCGCACGCCGATGGGCGAGTATGTCGGAGCGCTAAAGGATATTTCAGCAATCGATCTTGGGGCGACGGCTGCCAAAGCGGCTTTGGAAACTACAGGCGTCGCGCCCGAAGACATCGATCACACAGTAATCGGAAATGCGTTGCAAACCTCCGGCGACGCGATTTATGGCGCGCGTCACGTTGCGCTCAAAGCGGGTGTGCCTTTCGATCGACCCGCGCTCACAGTGAATCGGTTGTGCGGCAGCGGTATTCAGTCAATTGTTTCGGGCGCCCAAATGATTCAGCTTGGTGAAGCGCAGACGGCATTGGTCGGCGGCATGGAGTCGATGTCGCAGGCGCCGCATGTCATCCGGGGGGCCCGCTCGGGTTTTGCGCTGGGTGAAGGCAAACTTGAAGACAGTCTGATGGTCGCGTTGCTCGACACCTACTGCAATACGCCGATGGCCGGCACCGCCGAGAATCTGGCACGGAAGTTTTCAATTTCACGCGAAGAACAGGATCAATACGCTCTACGTTCGCAGCAGGAGGCAAAGCGGGCGAGCGATGCCGGCTACTTTGCGGACGAGATTGTGCCGGTCGAAGTGAAATCGCGCCGCTCGAGTATTGTTTTCAATCATGACGATCACATGCGACCCGAAACGACGATGGAAGTACTGGCGAAGTTACGGCCGGCATTCGCGAAGGATGGTTTTGTAACCGCTGGAAACGCGTCGGGAATTGTTGACGGCGCGGCAGCGTTGGTCATTTGCGGGGAGGAGTATCTCAAGCGCAGCAGCAAGAAACCAATGGGGCGTATTGTCAGTTGGGCCTATGCAGGAGTCGAACCGGAAATCATGGGTATTGGACCAGTGCCGGCCAGCCGCCAGGCTTTGCAGAAGGCTGGACTTGATCTCGCCGCGATGGATTTGATTGAAGTGAACGAAGCTTTCGCCGGTCAGTACCTCGCAGTGGAGAAGGAATTAGAGTTGGATCGATCACGCACCAACGTCAACGGCGGTGCTATTGCGCTGGGACATCCGCTGGGGGCAACCGGCACGCGGCTCGTGCTTACTTTGCTTCATGAACTGCAACGCCGGTCCGGTCGTTATGGTCTTGCGACCGCGTGCATTGGCGGCGGGCAGGGAATCGCCATGATCGTCGAGCGCGTCTCCGTTTAGTGTGTTGCTCCAAATCAAAAGCTGCCAAAAACTTCCTGGTTTGCAGTGCTGGTCGAACACGCTCTTCACAACAAACCCCCACGCTGCGATTTCCTGATTTTCCAATATTGATCCAAATTCTCGGCTGAGTTTTCAGTGGATTCGAAGCTGAACTCCCAGATAAGCGTGAAAAGCGGGGAAGTTTTCAGGGTGTGCTCAAGTGTGGAATTCGGCATGCGCTTTGCGAACGGTAATGCTGTCAAGATATGCTCGGTTGGGTCTTCGGAAAATTTGAAACGGACCCGTTGAGATTTTTACTCGGCTTAAACACCTATTACTCTTGCGAAAGTTGCATCAGGCGTGTTAAAAGCTTGCCTCTATTCGGTTTCCTACTTAGTTTTGCATAAGTTCAATTTGCTCTCGATTAACACATCAACTCGCGCCCAATCGGTTGCGCACATTCTTTCATCGTCAACTCATGCCTAAGGAGTTCCCCATGTCGAAATTTGTGAAGGTTTTTTCTGTGCTTGCCTTAGTGCTGGCATTGACCGTTGTCGCGTTTGGACAATCTGAAGCGACCAGTGGCCGCATCACCGGCACCGTCAAAGATTCCCAGGGCGCTGGCGTTCCTAACGCCACCGTCACGGTTTCCAGCCCAGAAAACGGTATTACGCAAACCGTGATGACTAATGAAAATGGTGAGTTCAGTGCAGTGCAGTTGAAACCGGGAGACTACACTGTCGAAGTCGTGGCGCCTGGCTTCGGTAAATCCACGCAGACTGGATATCACGTAGAAGTTGGGTCATCGCTCCCTGCGAACATCACCCTCGGTGTTCAGACCGTCAACGAAGAAGTACTGGTAACTGCAGCGAGCGTTGATTCAACGCTGTCGCAGACAACCACAAACATCAATGCTACCTCGATCAGTCAGCTGCCGATTAACGGACGACGTTTTCAGGATTTCGTTTTAGCCACGCCCACTGCGCAGATTGACCCATCGCGTGGCCAGATTTCCCTCGTTGGCCAGCGCGGTATCAACGGCAACGTGCAAATCGATGGTGGTGACTACAATAACCCGTTTTTCGGCGGCCTGCGCGGAGGCGAACGGTCGAACCAGGCCTTCACAATCCCGCAAGGGGCCGTGCGCGAATTCCAGGTAGTGCCGGCGGGAGGTACTGCCGAAATTGGCCGCACCACCGGTGGTATTGTTAGCGTCGTTACCCAGTCGGGAACAAATGATTATCACGGCAGCGCCTTCTACGTGTGGCGACCTCAGCGTTATGCACACAAGAATGCGTTTGGTCAGATTGCCGCGCCCACGCAAAAACAATTTGGTGGTGCGCTTGGCGGTCCCCTTTACTTTCCCAACCTTGGTAGCGGTCCTCGTGCGGGTATAGGTGGTAAAGACAAATCATTCTTCTTTATTGCTTACGAGGAACAGCGGCTTAACCAAACGCGCGCGGTGCTATTCAACAACCTGCATCAAACGGGAGTCGGCTCAGCCGCAACGGCGGAAGCTTTGAATTTCGGTCTCGGTCTTGAAGGGCCCTACGACCAAACTAACAATGCAAAGGTGCTGCTCATACGCACCGACTTCAATCCCAATAAAACAAACCAGATAAATGTTCGGTACAACTATAGTACTAACACGGCGCTCAACGCTGTGACTGCCGGCGCTTCACTGACGCCCACCACCCCTAACGCACTTTCAAATAACGGAACTGAGGGCGACAACTCCAACACGGTAGTGGGACAGTGGACATCGTTCCTGAGTCCGACTACGATCAGCGAGTTTCGTGCTCAGTACTCAAAGGAAAACCGTCCCCGTACTTCGAATGAATTATCCCCCCTGTTGCAGGCAGGCTACGGAACCTTCGGAACCGTTTCCTTCCTGCCGACAACGGAGTCTGACTATCGTGTTCAATTAGTTGATAACTTGACGCTGATTCGCGGTAATCACACCTGGAAGTTCGGTGGCGATCTTAATTACACCAAAGCCAGCCAATTATTTGCCCAGGGTCAGACTGGCATCTTTTCGTTCTCAGGCGAGGCCGGTGCCACCGTTAGTTCTGTTAATACCATTTTGGGAGTACTCAGCGTGGGCAGCAGCGGTGGTAGCGACCCTGCAAACCGTTTCGACGCCACCAGCGTTCGCTATGCGCGTCAAATTGGTAACGGGTTACTGACACTAAATTCGAAGGAAGCCGCGGCATATATCCAGGATGGCTGGCGCATTCGGCCAAACTTCACGCTTAACTACGGCCTGCGTTACGAGTATCAAATCATGCCGCAGCCGGATAACAGCAACACTACAGTGACTAATCTCGTACTTAACGCAAACCTGCCGATCGGTCGCGTAGATCCGCGGATCATCGATAACCAGATGAAGCAATTTGCGCCTCGTCTCGGCTTCGCGTGGGATCCGTGGAAAGATGGTAAAGGTGTGATTCGCGGTTACAGTGGCATCTATTACGCGCGCTTCCCGTTGCTGTCACTCGCGGGTCCGCTTAACAACTTTCGTACGCCGCCGGGAGATTTGCGGGTCAGCTTGCCGTTCACCGGCCTGCCCGCGAGTCTGAACACGGTTTACAAGCAGTTTAAGTCGATCGGAATCGACCTTAATACGTTCCCACTAAACGCGCTTCCGATCCTAAGCGTTGCTCAATTGAACCAAATCATCGCCAACATATCAGCCGCGGGCGGCACAGCTCCAAACCCACTTTCCGGTTTGCAGTTGACGACGGTCGGGCGCGGCCTGCAGAACCCTCGTTCTTTCCAATTCGGCGGCGGTGTCGAACGCGAGATTGCACGAGGGCTGACGGTGGGAGCTAACTTCGATTACGTCAACACCGTGCACCTGAACTTCAACCGTGATTACGATCTGCCACGGCCA
>JBDUCB010000281.1:0-4575 GCA_040003695.1 bacterium | reverse complement strand
AACCAGAGGCGTTGAGACGTACATCAGGCGCGCCCAGGACAATGTCAACCTCGCCGATGACAAGCGCTTTGCCGGTAATATTCAAAGCGCTGTCTTTAACGCAATCCATCATGCAGACACCGGCACGCATAACCGAGGCGTGAAAGAGGAAAAATTCGGCGTTCTGAATGATCTAAGTCTGGGTAACACTTCCGGAGGTCATTGCCGGGCTTGCCTGGTGGAGGTTGAGTTTCTCGATGTACCGGCTGTAGACGTTTTATTGAACACTGGACCAAATGCCACCGCCGTCCGTGGCCAAATTGCGAAGGCAATCGCTGGTGCGATCATAAACGACCTTATGCATCCCTAGGCCGAACTGAAAAGGACGAGCACGTGGCTGTCAGGAAATAGAAAGGAATTCATCATGGCTTATAAGTCTGCAAAGAAAAAAGTAGCAAAGAAGAAAACATCGCCAAAAAAAGTCGCGACGAAAAAATTGAGCGCTAAGACGACGGCCGCAAAGCTGGCGAGCAAGAAGCTCGCAAGCAAGAAGCGCGCGAAGAAGAAAGCTGAAAAAGCGGGCGCCATCCAGGATCGACAGTGGGAGTTGCCGGCCAGTTATTGCGCTGGCGGAAAAGGTTGGGCCACCTTGCGCGAGGTTGTCGATCCCGAAGTGCCGACCATGACGTATTCAGAGTTATCGGCCAAGCAGCGTGCTGACCTGGTTGCAAAGCGAATCGCTCAGCAGCCAAAATTTCAAATTGCGATGCTCGGCGCCGGCCTAATTGATCAGAAACGAGCCATGGCGGAAGTGAAGGGACAGACAGCAATTGGCAGGGCCTTGATGGAAATTGAACAGCGAGTCATCAATCACCAGGTGAATAAAGCTGTCCAAGCCGGCCAGGCCAAGTCGGCAAAGAAAGGAACAAAGAAGAAACCCGGATGAACTGAAACAAACAAACCCCGCCCGCGCCACCGCGGACCTCAACTAAATTCTTCGAGGAACTAAATCATGGCTCCTAAGAAACCCGTTACGGGAAACAATCACAAACGCCCTCACAAGCGTCCTCTCAAGCGAAAGGTCTCGCTTGAAATGGATATGGTAGTGCTCGCTATCGATGCTTCCTTCGAAATCATTACGCAAGCGGGCTTCAACTATCGCCAGCAAAACGTTTATCCCTACCTGCAACAAAAAGGATTTGCAATCAAGCGATCGCAGGAGTCTCTGGCGCGTCGCGTTTATGTGGCGCCGGAGGCGCGCAAGCCGCATGTGATTTACATCACCGGCGTCGGTCATGGCGGTTACGACTCTTACACTGGAGATTTCTATGACACGATCTTCAGTGTTGGCAATTACAGCACTGAAGAATGTCACGGGAAGATTGTTCATTTTATTTCGTGTGAAACGGCGCGCGATCTTGGGCCGGACTTTGTAAGCCACGGCTGTCGCGCTTATTTCGGTTACGACGAAAACTTCACCTTCCTGCTCGATTCAGCCGACATCTTTTTCGAATGTGATTCCGAAATCGACCGTGGGTTTGCCGACGGTTTAAATGCGCGGCAGGTGCATGAACGAGTAAACTCGCTTTTCAATAAACACATTGACGCTCTGCGCCAACAAGGAAGCGACTACAAGGCGGCAACGCTCGAATTTGATCGGGATCATCTGCGCGGGCCACTTTCGGGGCCGCAGTGGGGAGATCCGCTGGCGACCTTGACTGGTTAACGCGTTTCCTAAGAACAACAACTCCGTCTTCTTGATCCACACTCACCCAATTCCCTAGAGGAGGTCCACAAGAATCTCATGCGCATCCGCTACCTTATCTTACTAATTGCTTTAACATTCACAACCGCTCACAACAATTCCAACATCTACGCTCAATCAACTATCGGTTCGTTAACAACTCCACAGGCAGGTCAGGTTGAAGTGCGCAAGCCACGGAAAAGCGACACCTCAATTCGCCTGGATCAAATGCAGATTCCAGCCGCGCCGGTGAGTCTGGGACCACCTACTGAAAAGCCCGTGCGCCTGAATCCAACTGCCGGTGCCGCTCTCGGCTTGGCGGCTGATGGAGCACTGCAATCGTCATCGGGTTCGGCGCATCCGGCAACGATAGGCGCTCCCAAAGATGGCCTCGGCAGTAACTTTCCTAATTTTCAAATTGAGAATGCACCGCCTGACACCAGCGGAGCTGTAGGCAAGACCCAATTTGTGCAGTGGGTCAACACGTCGTTTGCAGTCTTCGACAAGGCGACCGGCAACCGGCTGTTTGGTCCAATCAAGGGCAAGTTTTTGTGGCAGGGTTTAGGCGGCCCGGGAACACCGGTGCCTTGTGAGGTAAACAACGACGGCGACCCGGTCGTTTCGTATGATCGTGTTGCCAATCGTTGGGTACTTTCGCAGTTCTCGGTTAGCGGTGGAACTTTTGCGCAGTGCATCGCCGTTTCTGAAACTTCAGATGCGCTCGGTCGCTATCATCGTTACCAGTATGATGAGCCTGCGTTCAACGACTATCCACACATGGGCGTTTGGCGGGATGCGTATTACTTCTCGTACAACATGTTCGAAGGCCTCTCTGGAGCACGCGCGTGTGCTTACGATCGTATGAAGATGCTGGTCGGCAATCCCAACGCGACCGAACAATGTTTTCAACTAGGCCTGCCATTTTTCGGCATCCTGCCGTCGGATGCGGACGGCCGCAGATTCGCTCCTGTTGGTCGAGCAAACTATTTTGTTGGCCTCGGCAACAATAGTTTGCAGCTTTGGAAGTTTCATGTGGACTTTGCCAATCCGGTAAACACCACGATGGGGACTGGTCCATCGCATCAACCGAACGCAATCATCCCGGCGGCAAAATTCAATCTTGCGTGCAGCGGCACCGGAGATACTTGCGTGCCGCAACCGGGTACATCTCGCCAGCTTGATTCACTCGGCGAGCGTCTGATGTTTCGTCTCGCCTATCGCAAATTCGCTACGCGCGAAGCCCTCGTGCTTAACCACACGGTAGACATTGGACCACCAACCGGCAGAACTGCGGTACGCTGGTACGAGATTCGTAATCCTGATGCTGCGCAACCGACAATTTTTCAGCAGGGAACATTCTCGCCTGACTCAACGCATCGCTGGATGGGAAGCATTGCGATGGACAAAAGTGGGAATATCGCGGTGGCCTATAGCATTTCCAGCAGTAGCGTTAATCCGGGCGTTGCCTTCACCGCGCGCGCTCCGACTGATCCGCCGGGGATCATGGGAACTGAAACAGTATTGAAGGCGGGAGGTGGACGCCAGGACACGCCGTCGAAACATTTATCTCGTTGGGGAGATTACAGTGGGTTGACGGTTGATCCCGTTGACGACTGCACATTCTGGTTCACCACGGAATTTCAACCTGCTAACGGAGTCTTCAACTGGCGCACGACCATTGTTAAATTCAAGTTGAATAGTTGTCATTAACCTGCGGTGGGGGCACTTAACAGGGGTCGTCTTGTGTTAAAAGGCGCCCCTTTTTTGGGTAGTGTCCTAGTTTCAGTTTCTCTGTGCCACAGAGGACGCACAGAGATTTCAAAATAGGACAGTACCCCTTTTTGCTGTTGCTAGCGTTGCGACCAAGGCGGGCTGGTATAATGCCGCGCTTGGAAAAACAAACCCACAAAGAACGAAAGCCGGAGACGGTTTCCAAACTCAGCGACAAACTTCGCAGTGTGCTGTTGCCGATCACGACTCCGTTTTATGACGATGGTGCAGTGGATCTTGCTGGTCTCGGTTCCAACATCTTGAGGTGGAACGATACGGCCATTGCCGGTTACGTTGTGCTCGGTTCAACCGGCGAGCGCGTCAACCTCAACGAAGCCGAACAGCTTCGCATAATCGGTAAAGCTCGCGAGGTGGTTTCAAGCGATCATGCTTTCATAGTGGGCGTGGGCCAGCAGAGCACTCGCGGCACGATTCAGGAAATTGAGAAATTGGCCGCTGCCGTTTCCCTCGATGCCGTACTTGTTATCACGCCACATTTCTATCGCCCAGCTATTACTCAGGATGCGTTGATAAAGCATTACGTCACCGTTGCCGACGCGTCTCCAGTTCCGCTGATTCTTTATTCCATGCCGGCGCTTACCGGAATCAAGATCGAGGCGGCCACGGCAGCAGCGTTGAGCGAACATCCAAACATCATTGGCATCAAAGACAGCTCAAATGACATCGTCGGTTTACAGGAAACCATAAAATTCGTGCGCGATGATTTCTCGGTGTTAACCGGGAACGGCACCGTCCTGCGCGAAGCGTTAGACGCGGGAGCGGGTGGTGCAATCCTCGCCGTCGGATGTGTCGCTCCCGATCTTTGTTTGGAGATCTCCCGCGCTGTGAAGTCAGGCGACCACGAACGTAGTGAGCGTTTGCAAGGCGCGCTCGCGCCGTTGGCCGCTGCAGTCACAACACGCTTTGGCCTCGGCGGTCTGAAAGCCGCACTCGATATGATTGGATACGTCGGCGGTCAGGTGCGCGCGCCTTTGCGCGCCGCGGACGATGAAGCACGAGCCGAGATCCAAAGGTGTTTGCAAGAAGCAGAGAGCACGTTGAAAGAATTACCAACTAGTGAA
>JBDUCB010000131.1:0-4600 GCA_040003695.1 bacterium | reverse complement strand
CAGCATCAGGAAGTGGCCTTCTACGATCGCAATCCCGTGGGCCGCATCATGACGCGGCTCACCAGCGACGTCGATTCGCTTAACGAACTGTTTACCGCCGGCATAACCGACCTACTCGGTGATCTGGTAATGATTGTTGCGATCATTGGCGTGATGCTTTGGATGGATGTGCGCCTGACGCTGGTCACTTTGTTGACCGTTCCCATGTTGTGGGCTGCGACGACGTGGTTTCGCAAAGGCGCACGCAAGGGTTACGACATGGTGCGGACGCGCATTGCCCGCATCAACGCATTTCTTCAGGAACACTTTGCCGGCGCGCAGACCGTACAGATTTTCAACGCCGAAACAAAATCGCTGCGAAAGTTTCAGGAGATTAACGCCGACTATCGTAAGGCAAACATCGATACGATCTTTTTCTACGCTGTCTTCTTCCCACTGGTTGACTTCATTGGCGCGGTCGGCATCGCGCTCGTCATTTGGTATGGCGGCTACCGCGTGATGCACAACACGCCCGCGCATACGGTGCTGACGCTTGGCGCGTTGGTCGCGTTTATCCAGTATTCAAGTTTTCTTTTTCAGCCGATTCGCGACATCTCCGACAAGTACAACGTTCTTCAGGCGGCAGTGGTCGCGTCGCATCGAATTTTTCGCACGCTGGATTTGCCTGTCGCCATAACGACTCCCGCGCAGCCTTTGAAATCCGGCCGCGCCACCGGCCATATTGAATTTGAAAGTGTCTGGTTCGCTTACAAAGACGAGGATTGGGTACTGAAAGACGTTTCATTCAAGGTCGAGCCCGGACAATCCATCGCCCTTGTCGGCCACACCGGTTCAGGTAAAACGACCATCACAAACCTCTTGATGCGCTTTTATGATGTGCAGCGCGGACGAATTTTGCTGGACGGGGTTGACCTGCGTGAGTGGGATCTGCAGTCGCTGCGGGAAAACTTTGCGGTAGTACTCCAGGAAATATTTCTCTTCAGCGGCACTGTCGCCGGCAACATTCGTCTTGGCCGCGAGGACATCTCCGACGAGCGGGTGCGTTGGGCGGCGCGCGAAGTTCGCGCTGAGCCTTTCATCATGCGGCTGAAGCAAGACTATCAGGCAGAAGTTAAAGAACGCGGCGCCGGGCTATCTGTTGGACAGAAGCAACTAATCTCGTTTGCGCGCGCGCTGGCATTCGATCCGGCGATCCTGATCCTCGATGAAGCTACCAGTTCCATCGACACGGAAACCGAGCAACTGATTCAGCAGGCTATCGAACGCGTAATGCGCAATCGCACCTCGATCGTTGTGGCCCATCGCCTTTCAACTATTCAACGTGCCGAGCAGATAATCGTGCTGCATCACGGCGAGATTCGCGAGCAGGGCACGCACCAGGAGTTGCTCGCGATTCGCGGTCTTTATTGGCGGCTCTATAAATTGCAATACGCTGATGGCGCGCGCCCGGAAACGCGATCATTGCCGGAAGAAGACGAATCAAATATTCGCCCAGTCGGCCAAATGCAATTCAGCGAGTAACACTCGCTTAGCACTTTGCACAAGAATTCTTAGTTTCGGCTTCCTCAGTGCGTCCTCCGTGCCCTCTGGAGCACACAAAGGCAGCACAGAGATTTTCTAATTAGGACACTAGCGAATCGGGCGTGGGTCGTGGGATCACAAGCTAGAACTCTAAAGCAAATGAGCAGGAGAAAACTATGATAACCAGGATAACCGTGCGGCTCTTTTTGTCTCTAACAACTTTATTGATCGCGCTGTCATTCGCTCCCGTTGTCGAGTTAGAAACTCACCCAACGACCAGCCTGCGTTTCGCAATCTCTTTTCCCGCCACCGGCAGCCGCGACGCGCTTGATGGCCGGATGCTGCTGCTCGTCTCGAAAGACAATGCCAAAGAGCCACGCTTTCAAATCACGGAAGATCTAAATACGCAACAAGTTTTTGGCGTTGACGTCAACGGGCTGAAGCCGGGCCAGGAAACGATTGTAGATTCGAGCGCGTTTGGTTATCCGCTACGCTCGCTCGCTGATTTGCCGCCTGGTAACTACTGGATACAGGCCCTGTTGCACCGTTACGAAACCTTCCATCGCGCTGATGGCCACACTGTTAAGTTGCCCATGGACCGCGGTGAGGGCCAACAGTGGAACAGCGCGCCGGGAAATCTCTACAGCACGTCACAAAAGTTCACTATCAAAGCCGGCGATGCACGAACGATCAAAATTAATCTCGACAAGGTAATTCCGCCAATCGAGCCGCCGAAAGATACGAAGTACATCAAGCACGTAAAGATCGAAAGCAAATCGTTATCGAAATTTTGGGGACGGCCCATGTATCTGGGTGCGAACATTTTGTTGCCTGAAGGTTTTGACAGTCATCCCAGCGCGCACTTTCCACTTGTAATTTTTCATGGTCACTTCCCAGCTGATTTTGGCGGCTTTCGCGAAACAATACCGGATCCAAATCTGAAACCTGATTACAGCGAACGTTTTCATCTGGCGGGCTATAACAAAATTCAGCAGGAGCATGCTAACAAGTTTTACAAGGAGTGGACTGGTCCCAACTTTCCACGTTTCATTGTTATCGAAATTCAGCATGCGAATCCCTATTACGACGATTCGTATGCAGTGAACTCCGCGAACCTCGGTCCATACGGCGACGCGATCACCTACGAGCTGGTGCCGTTTATCGAAAAGCAGTTTCGCGGCATCGGCAAAGGTTGGGCGCGATTTATGTATGGCGGCTCGACCGGCGGTTGGGAAGCGCTGGCGGCGCAGATTTTTTATCCTGATGAATACAACGGCGCCTGGGGCGCGTGTCCCGATCCGATAGATTTTCACGCGTACACCACCGTCAACATTTACGAACATCAAAACGCCTATGTCGCGGAAGCGCCGTGGAAGCAGACGCCGCGTCCCGGCAAAAGAAACTATTTGGGTGAGCTTGCTGCAACCGTCGCCGAGATGAATCAGATGGAGTTGGCGCTCGGCACAAACAGTCGCTCGGGCGGACAGTTTGATATTTGGCAGGCGGTGTATTCACCGGCGGGCAAAGACGGTTATCCAAAACCTATCTGGAATAAGTTGACCGGCGAAATTGACGTTTCCGTGGCTGACTACTGGCGCGAGCATTACGATCTTAATCACATCCTGAGTCGCGACTGGAAGAAACTTGGACCAAAGCTCCAGGGCAAGCTGCACATCTACGTCGGCGAGGCTGACAATTACTATCTCAACGATGCGGTCTATCTCGTCGAAAACTTTCTGAAGAGCACAAAAGATCCTTACTACAATGGCGAGGTTGACTACGAGCCGCGCGCCGAGCATTGCTGGAACGGCGATCACACTTTGCCGAATGCAATCTCGCGCCTGCGCTATCATCAATTCTTCGCGCCAAAGATCGTCGAACGAATACTGAAGACTGCGCCGCCAGGCGCAGATCTAACCAGTTGGCGGTATTAGGTAGGACAGACCTAGGAGCAGGTGAAAAGTGATGAGTGAAAAGTGAAAAGGACGAATACCGAAAACATTTGGACTGAATAGCGAGGTCAACAAAAGCCGGCGTTATTCTTTACTCTCACTCTTCACTCTTCACTTTTCACTCGTCACTCTTCACCCTTCACTCTTCACTTTTTACTCTTCACTTTTCACTCTTCACTTTCTATTTACCATTTGCGTTCGCCCGGTCTATACTCGCTCAAAACTTTTCAAGGAGGCTTTAACCATGCGTCGATCTCGCCCCGTGTTTCTTCTCCTTCTTCTGACAAGCTTTTGTGCCACATTGCTTATTGCGCCCCAGCGCAGCAGTGCAATCACCTACGGCTTTGTTGATTCAAACAACACCTACAGCAACGTGGGCGCGTTTATTGTGAAGTCGCCTACGACGGGACACATCTTTCCCATCTGTTCCGGGACGTTGATTGCTCCGAATGTTTTCCTAACGGCGAGCCACTGCACGTCGTATTATACCAACGAGCTTGTGCCGCTCGGTTATACGGCGTACGTAAGTTTTGATAGGTCGATTCCGTTTGGAAATCTGACGACTCCAACAACCGCACTGCTTCCAGTCAGCAATGTAGTGACCAACCCAAATTACAGCCGGACCCAAAGCGACTCCGGTGACATTGGCGTCTTGATACTCTCGGCAAGCGTCCAGGGATTAACTCCGGCTTTGCTACCCTCGTGTGGTTTGCTTGATCAACTTGCCGCACAGAAGGGTCTGAAAAGTGCGGTGTTCACTAATGCTGGTTATGGCTTGCAGAACCGCGTGGTGGGAGGAGGCGTTCCTTTCTTTCAGGACACCAACCCGATTCCGCGAATGTATTCGTTCTCCGGTTTCAATTCCTTGAACAAAGGTTACCTTCGCCTCTCGCAGAATCCTTCGACGGGAAACGGCGGTACCTGCTTTGGCGACTCAGGTGGTCCAAATTTCCTGCCGCTCAACGGTCAACTGATCCTTGTTGCGATCACGATCACGGGCGACAGCGTCTGCCGCTCAACCAATGTGGACTACCGGCTCGACACTGCATCCGCGCAAGGATTTTTTGCATACGTCAACGCTAACTACGGCACTCGGATCCCGATTGTCTGCTGAGGTGAATTTGTAG
>JBDUCB010000286.1:0-4629 GCA_040003695.1 bacterium | reverse complement strand
ATTCCTCGGCCTTCGGGCTCCAGGCTTGCTCGCAACGCTTCGCGCTTGACGCTGGCCATTCATCTGAAGCTTAACGAAATAGTCGCCGCGCTTGAGGGCGCCAGCAACCGGCTGATAGACGTGGAAGATCTTACGGAGCAGGAAATCAAAACACTGCACACTCACTACCAGAAACTTGTGGCGATGGCTAAGGCCGATCTGAAGTTAACCGCGAGCCATTCAATCGAAGAGGCTGAATTGCGGCACGCAATGAAGCACGCGAAACACAGGCACTGACCGTACACTCCGCTCCCAAAGAAGGTGCCACCACTGACTGGGGGCCCGCAAGCGAACGCAACCGATCGTTGGGCCGCAAACCAGCACTCTGCGTCGCAAACTTATGTTCCGTTGCGCCCAAGGAACGTGTTAATCTCCGCGACCAAGCATTAACCGTCGTGCGGAACGTTTTCGAAGGAGAAGGAAAATGGATCGTGATGCGGCTACAACTGACCGGCTAAAAAAGCTACTTACGCAACTGATTTCAATCACCCAAAGTGGACAGTTGCATTGGGAACAGCAGGCGGGTTCCGCTCATCGCTATGCGCGCTGGAAAAACAATCTGCTCATCCTCGGTCCGGCAGCACCGGTAAGCGATTCAAAAGCGCCTCGCTATCTCTTCATTACACCGTTTGATTCGCCATCATGCATTGAAATCAATTCCGACGATCGGGAACTGGGTAAGCAACTTATGGAATTGGTTACGTTGGTCGAGCATGGAAGCGGCAACGAGCCGCCAACCGACCCCTTCGCGATTAACGAAGACATTCTGAGCCGTTTGAGTTGAAACTGAATTTGGATCAAGCATACGCGGCAGTAATCAAACTAGCAGCAAGCAAATATTTAGTAATCAAATAGGAGGCAATTCATCATGCCGAGCGATATTGTTCCCAGTGACGAGGCCGCCAGCCTTGCGCGCATCCCTCTTTTTCGCAGACTGACGCCCGAGGAGTTGCAGCAACTGGCGGAAGAGGTCGATCAGGTCAAGTATGCGGCGGATGAAACCATCTTCAATGAACGGGACAGCGGCGACGCACTTTACGTAGTCGAAAACGGGTCGGTGCGCATCTGGGTGCTGGACGAAGACGTTAAGCCGGTGACTTTGGCTGAGCTGAAACCCGGCGAATTCTTTGGTGAGTTGGCGGTTTTGGATCGCGGGCCGCGCTCAACGAATGCGACTGCCATCGTCGACACAACTCTTCACCGTTTGAGCAGCGACGACTTTCAGGAATTCCTGATGCATCATCCGGACATCGCAATTGATGTAATTTGCGAAATCGGCGCGCGCATGCGACAGACGAATGCGTTGGTATCCCAGCGCGCCACACGCAACATCAACGTGGAGATGGAAGAAAAGTCCACCATCGGACAGCGTATTGCGGACCGAGTTGCGTCATTCGGCGGTTCGTGGACCTTCATTATTATCTATGTGTCGTTCCTGGTTTGTTGGATGGGATTCAATACGTTCGTGCTGGTTCATTACGGCCACGGCGAAAACGGAGCGGAGTTTGATCCCTATCCTTACATCCTGCTTAACCTGATGCTCTCGATGACCGCAGCGCTACAGGCGCCGATCATTATGATGTCGCAAAACCGGGCCGCCGAAAAAGATCGGCTGGCAGCGGAGCAGGACTTCAAAGTGAATCTGAAAAGCGAACTGATGCTCGAAGAGTTAATGCGCAAGAGCCAGGGCCGTGAAGCACAGATTGGCCAACTAATCGGCCTGGTTAGAAGTTTGTCGTCGGGAAGCAAGGGCGAATAAGGGCAGCCCTGACCGCGCTGGGATGGATTCCACGCTCGGGCAGAGACAAGCCCTGCCCCTACTGTCGCGATTAAGGCTTCTTGTTTGTTCCGACTGTCGGCTTGGTAGTCGTGCGCGTTGCCGGGACTCTTGGCGCGACCTCTCCGCGGGGAGCGACACGTCCATTGCGAGTCAGCGCGATTCGCTTGTCGCGGCTCGAGCCCTCATCTACTGCCACGCGAATCGCACGAAACGTCCCGTCACGCAACTTGTTAGTCGGATTGTAAGAGAGCACATACTGTGTACGCAGGTCGCGCACAATCTCGCCCGCAATCTGCGGCAGCTCAGAAATTGACTGCGGGAAAAACGCGCGACCGCCAGTTTCCGTAGCCAGGCGATTGATCAACGCGACGGCTTTATCGCGCGGGCTCTTGCGTATGAAGCCGGCGTCTTTATCGAGCTCGTTCACGAAACCGATCACGTAGATCTGCACGTCTTCTTCGCGCAGGCGCTGAAACAGTTGCGGCTCTTTATAGAAACTATTGCGATCTTCACCGTCGGTAATAAGGATTAACGCGCGCCGCCGCCGGTCGCTGTCATTGCCCTTCTTGTATTCAGCAACGCGCTCAGCGCTCAAGTAAACCGCATCGATGATTGCGGTCTGGCCGCCTTCGACGTACAGACTGTCCAGCCCGTCCATCAGCAGATCTTTGTTTGGCGTAAAGTCCTGAACAGTCTCAATCTTATCGCTGCTGATGAAGCGCACCAGGAAAGTTTCATCGCCCGATTTGTTGCTGTTGATAATGGTCTTGCCGGCATCGATCACCGCTTGCAATTGCGAACGAAGCGAGCCCGACGTATCAACGGCCAGTCCATAACTGATTGGCACCTCTTCACGACTGAAAGACTCGATTGGCTGAAGCACGCCGTCTTCGAAAACGTGAAAATCGTTTTGACGGACATTGTCGATGGGACGATTGTTACGATCGATAACACGCACGTTCAGAGTGACCAGCTCCGTGTTCACTACAATCGTGCTGCCTTCGTCGATCTCCGGCTCGGGCGGAGTTGGTGTCGGTTTTGGTTTGAGCACGGGCGCCGGCGGCGGCTCGCCCAGGGTAGGCGCAATCCGATCGGCGGGAGACCTGGGCACCGGTGTCGGTGTTGGCGTCGCCGCGGGACGGCTTACTGTTGTTTGCGTCGCACGTGGAACCGGCGTGGGCGTAGGCGTTGGCGTCGGAGTAGCTGTAGGCATCGTATGCGGAGCAATGGCTGAGCTACGACGCGGACGTGAATCCTGCGTTCGCGCAGCCAGCACGAAACTCGAGCCGGCTACACATATTGCCGCGAAGACCAATGCCACAATCAAAGTAAATTGTGGGCGTCTCAGTCTTCCCAAGCTTCCCAGTCTTCCTAAGCGTTCCTTTGTTCGTTTCATCATTTCGTATTACTAAATAAAGTCTCAATAAAGCTGACTAACCATCCTGTTGTGCCTAACAGTCTAACCTTTCCCGAACGCGCCTGCGAAGCGAATCGACCCTAACGATCAAGTCGCCGAAAAGTATTGCGCGTGCACAAACCCGAAGCAACGTGGCGGTGACACACAGCCGCACGACAATAAAGAAAGATGCACGAGGAGAGTTGATTAGTTGCCGAGGGGAATGACTAATCAGCGCGGGCCGGGAAGGGCGTAGTAGCCTTCTTTTGATCGCACAAACAATCGCGGCAAGCCGCGCGGCGGACTGACCTTCACCTTGATGCGGTGCCAGCGGCCATCGTTGGCAAATTCCGTAGGCTTGTAGCCAATCGAATACTGATGACGCAACTCCAGCGCGATCTGCTCGAAGATGTCGTCCATTTCTGGGGCGCTGCGGGGAAAGAAAGCCTTACCACCGGAAACACTGGCCAGCTCGTCAAGGATGCCCTGGCCTTCCATGCCCAGGCTGCTGCCGGCATCGTTGCCGCTCAGAATTCCGATTCCATATAGCGTCACATCAGATTCTTTTAGCAGCCGGCGCAGCTCGTTAAAAGTGTAGCGGGAATTGTTGTCCTGCCCGTCGCTGATCAATAACAAGGCACGCTTTGGATGCACGCCGCGCTGCACCTTTTCGACCCCGAGATAACAGGCGTCGTAAAGCGCCGTATTGTTTTTAGTTTGCACGAACGTCAGCTTATCGAGTATGGCGTTGCCATCGCGCGTCTTATCCAGCAACAGTTGCGCGCGCGAGTTGAAGGCAATCAAAAAATATTCATCTGAATCATGGCTGGTTTGAATAAACTTTGACAGCGCATCGCGTGCCTTCCTGATTTTGTCTCCGCTCATCGATCCGGACACATCGAAAATCACGCCCACCGATACCGGCGAATCGTCGTCGCTGAAATAGGTTATCTCCTGCGGCTTCTTGTCATCCATTACTGTGAATGCGTTTTTACTTAAGCCGGAAACGTAGCGCCCGTAGGTGTCGGTAACCGTGACCGTAAGGGTAATCAGATCGGTGTTGACGATAACCGGACCGGCGATTTCTGTGCCCTGCTTCTGCTCTTCGGCAGGTGGAGTTGCCGCAGGCGTTGGCGTGGCACTCGTGGCGTCAGTTGGTTTTTTTTCTTCAGTTTTATCCTGTGCTCGGAGCGAAGCAGGAAAGACCACAAGCAGCAATGCCAGCAGGGAAAGGGGAGCGAGTTTGGCGACGCGTCCAGCCGGTAGGTACATGAGACCTCTTGAAATTTGCAACGTTGGGTTAGCCGACTCAGAAATGGGGCTGCCAATACAGATGCTGGAGCGCGGAATACTGATGCCCGCGGTCTGCAACTATGGATCTAATCCGGAAAGGACGGACGTGGGAGACGTAGCC
>JBDUCB010000314.1:0-4639 GCA_040003695.1 bacterium | reverse complement strand
TGCGGCCCGCTGCCGCACTCTCCGTAGATTATTGGATAGCCGTTGCCGACTCGATGTGAACGCGTGCCGATGCCCACGCGTTGCATCATCTGCTCGACCGTCTCGGCAATTGCGCGCATGCCGGTGCCGCGCGCAGCAACTGAAGGCATGCGGCAAAGCGTCTGCAAATGCTCGACAAAACTTTGCGCGTGCCGGTCAACGTATTTGTCAAAACGAGCGAATGTCATAATTTGATGCTAAGGTTCGCTACTCTTACTTCACCATTTTACTTTTCCGAAGGCCGCTTGAGCGACGGGATGTTTATAGAAGCGACGCGACGATGAAACCACTCATACCGGTTAGCTATCAACATTTAATGCCTACGGCACTTCTTAGATCCCAGGAATTTCGCTAGTCGTCTAGTACATCTTCTTCATACAGCAAATAGCGCGGTGACTCCGTCGAGCGATCAAAACCAGCGCACACCAACTCGCCGGCGAACCCCTTTTGAAACTCGGCTCGCACGCGCAACTGTTCATTTCTGGCAGCGCGTGGATCTCGTTTACATAAGTTAATCCAATCGACAGGAATTTGAATCTTCTGTACCGCCGGCACATCAATCGACGCCGCTGTGCCTTCTGCCAGCTTCATCACTCGGGGCGACTGCAAATGCCATTCGGCAAACAGGCGATCGCTATCAATGCCGGGAAGCGGCATAACTTCAAGCAGCGGGCTGGTCGCGTAGTCTGTGCCGTAAAAATTTGCAGCATAATTGCGCACCGTTACGCCTAATCGATTTAGATTAAAGTGGGCGTTGCGCGACTGCATCGGATCCCAGGTCCACTTAATAAAATTTCGTCCTTCGTTGATGGCCCGTTCCCTCTGGCTCCACTTTAGTTGAGCGCCGACGCCCTTGTTCTGGTAGTCGCTGGCAATGGCCATCATGTGTGAATAACCAAAGATCGTGTCTTCGTGCACTGCCGCCATGTGATGAACAAACCCTACCAGCCGTTCAGCGACAAAAGCGCCCAACGTCCAACCGCCGGCCTGACGCGAAACAATTAGATGACGACGCGGCGAGATTTCCAGCTCGGGCAGGCCAAAAACTTCGCGCTGCAAGCGGATACAACTGTCGAAATCGTCAAGCCGCGTGCATTCGCGAATTTGAATGCCGTCCATCGCGGCGTTATCCCTTCACCGGACCGGTGGGCAGTTGCAGCGAAGTCCTCACTCCTCCTGCTTCGCGGTTTTCCAGGGTGACGGCGCCTTTCATCATTTCAACCAGCCGGCGGCCCACGATTATACCCAGCTCGTTAAGATCGGTTTTGCCCGCGCGCGGCGCTTCTTCCGGATCGAAGACTCGCGCCATGTCTTTTATCGCAGCACCTTCGTCCTCGATTTGCACCGCCAGGATGGGCCCGTCAATCAACTCTGCATAAGTCGTAACGCGCTGGCCGGATCTGCTGCGACTGACTGCCCAGGACAAAAAAGTAAAAAGTATCTGCCGCAATCGGCCCTGGTCCGAAACGATGGTGGTGGCATCAGGCGCGAGGTGGTATTCGAGTTCTACATCGTTCTTCAACGCCAGCCGGCCGACGGCCCTGCATGTATCGCGCAACGTATCGGCCAGTGAAAATTCATGAACGAACAACTGTGCCGGTGCCGACTCCAGGCGCGATAAATCCACCAACTGATTAAGACTGGCAAGCTGTTGCATTCCGGAATTCTGAATCTTCTGACAAAAGCGCCGCTGCGTCTCAGTCAGTTTTTCCTGGTCGAGCAAAATTTCGGTAAAGCCAAGTATCGAAGTAAGCGGGGTGCGTAGTTCGTGCGACATTCTTGCCAGAAACAAAGAACGGTAATGCGAAATGTGCCGCAGCTCTCGATTCGCTTCTTCAAGCGCAATGGTTCGTTGTTGCAATTGCTCGATCAAATGCGCAACGCGCTCGTCGTTAGACTGCTCGCCAATGACTCTATTCGTTTCCGCTGCCGTCTTCTCAGACATGAAAGGATGGATCGTAGCCGAAGCTGAAAAAGCTCCGCGTTGTCGGGCACCTCAATTGTTTCGGTAAATGCAATATAAGACTGCACCCGACGAGTGTCAAAGGCTTGCTTCTTTTTTAACTAAATCGTGCGTTATCATGCTCTTGCCTGATGGCGCCAGGCATTTTCAAAACGTCTGAGCGCCGAAAACGCATGAAGGGAACACTTAGCGACCAACCTCTCGCGGAACTCATACGCGAGATTTCTTCCCGGAATTTTTCCGGCTCGTTGCGGCTGGAGCATGACCGCGCCCGTGCGGCTATCTATTTTAAAAACGGCCGGCTGATCTTTGCGGCATCCAACGTTCGCACTCTTCGCCTGAAGGAGTATTTGCGCAAGCTTTCGCTTGTGTCAGAAAAAGAACTGGCTCGGTTTGGCGACAATCTTTCCGATCTGGATCTTGCAACCGCGCTTTGTACGGCCGGCGTCGTCAGCCGCGAACAAATCGATCCGTTGCTGGCAATAATGCTTGCCGACGTTTTGCGCGTGACCCTCTTATGGACGACAGGAACCTGGGACTTTAACGAGCGCGCACATTTGGGCTATCCCGTCGACATAACAGTCGATATCAACAATTTGTTGAGAGAAGCCGGCCAGCGAATGCCACTGAAGTTTGTTTCCATGCGCTTTCGCAATCCCAACGAAACAATCTCGCGAGCGCCGGACGTCTTGGCGGCGGGAAACAATTTGTTGCCCGCCGAAAGCTTTTTGTTATCGCGTCTGGACGCGCCAACAAATTTACAGGAGCTAGTGGCAATCAGCGGCCTGCGGGAACTAGATGCGCACCGAATAATTTATGGACTAGCGCTCAGCGGAATGGTTACTCGGGAATACTGGCATCACGCGTTTCGCGCTGCGCCGGCACAAACCGGCAAAGAGGTTATCGCCGAACCCGCTCAACCCCTCAGCCAAAATCGCGAAGCCACTGCCGCGGCTGAAGCAGCGAGAGAGCTTGCGGACCTGGAAGCTTTTCTTGAAAGACTCAGCAAAGCAACCGATTACTACGAAGTTATTGATTTGACTCCCGGCGCGGAGGCCGATGAAATCAAATTGGCCTACTATGCTATCGCCCGGCGCTATCACCCCGATCGATTTCATCTGCAGTCTGGTACGCCGCAACACGCGCGTATCAGTTCCGCCTTCGCCCAAGTTACGCAGGCGTACGAAACGTTAACCGATCCAACTGCGCGTTCGGCCTACGATGCGACTTTAGAACGGTCGCGGCAATTTGCTCGTAAGGCTAAGGCCAGCGATGTTTTTGGTTCCCCGGATGGATTTGCAGACGGTTCGCCGGACATTGAGTTTGAAGAGGCTGCCCAATGTTTCCGCGAAGGCCGCGGTGCGCTGGAGGCCGGCCAGCTTCAGGTGGCATTGACGCGATTGGCCGCGGCCGCGCGCCTATCGCCCAGGAACGCGCGCTATCGCGCTTATTACGGGCGCGCGCTTGCTGCCGGCAAAGAAACCCGTCGCCTCGCGGAGAACGAGTTTCATGCGGCAGTAAAATTGGAGCCGTCCAACTCAACATATCGAACTATGCTGGCGGAACTATATTTTGATTTGAATTTTCATCGGCGCGCACAAACTGAGTTGCAACGCGCACTGGTGCTTGATGCAAACAACGCCAAGGCACGCGCGCTGCTGCGGAAAATTGAGAAGGCGCGACGAGCAGGCTAAGCGCGCATGAAGATTATCTTGACTTAAAACTTGTGTGTCGCCAGCGCCAAGAAGTTTAGAGTAACCTTCAGGTTGTGTGGTAGCGAAAAGCAGCAAGTTAAAGCTTGAACTCTAGACCTCGGGCTGCCACTTGGGGAAAAAAGATATGGCTACAGCTCATCTTGAAACTGAACACGACCGGCTGGCGCGTGAAGCCTACTTGCAATTAGCGACTGCGGCCGATCGCTTTGAGCGTTATGAAAACCCGCATGCCCTGCGCATCGCAGCCATTACCGACCGCATGGCGCAAGCATTTCATTTGGCGCCGCAGGATCGTAAGTCGCTGCTCTTCGCAGCCCATATGCACGACCTTGGCGAAGTCGCGATGGAACGTGAATACATTCGCCGCGAAGGCTCGTTGACGGAAGAAGAGCGGTTGGATTTAGCGCGTCATCCGGTAATTGGTGAACAGGAGGCGGCGCGTGCCAGTGCTGACCGGGCCGTGCAATTACTGGTGCGCTGGCATCACGAGTGGTGGAACGGCTGCGGGTATCCGGATGCGCTGAGACAAAATGAAATACCGCTTGCCGCTCGCATCCTCCGCGTCGCCGATTCTTATGCCGCGCTTACTGACGCGCGGCCCTATCGTCCGGCGGTAACCGAAGCAGAAGCGCGCCAGCAGATCATCGAACGCGCTGCAATTGAATTTGATCCGGGCGTGGTCAGTGTCTTTCTTTCGCTGCCGGAGATGGACGAGTTGCGCTCGTTTGCGCGGCCAGGGGAACCGGCAATGAGAATCGACGAAGACCCGCCACTGTTTTCGTCGTTCACCTGAGGGTCAGTAGTCAGTTGTTAGTGGTTAGTTGCAAGAACCACAGCTAGTTACATACGTATTGACTAATGGTTATCGACTACTGACAACTAACTACTGACAACTAACTACTGACAAACATCATGCCTCCAG
>JBDUCB010000337.1:0-4692 GCA_040003695.1 bacterium | reverse complement strand
TTACGATTTTGATTCAGGCAATACGGATCAGACATCGGCTACACATTCCGATTCAACGACTGATCCTGCCCGCGACGAACAGTTTCAACGTACGCGTGAAAAACTGCGGGCGCAGCTGCGCGAAGGAAAGCTCGACAACCGACTTGTGGAAATGGAAATACGCGAGAAGAATTTTCCAGTTATTGAACTTGCCGGCCCTCAGGGTGTGGAAGAGATGGGCATCAACATGAAGGACATGCTCGGCAATCTTTTTCAGGGTCGCACCAAGCACCGCAAGATGACGGTGGACGAAGCGATCGAACACCTGATGGCGGAAGAGGAAGAGCGCTTGGTTGATATGGACCAGGTGGCGCGCGCGGCGATCGAACGCGTGGAACAATCGGGGATAATCTTTCTGGACGAGATCGATAAAATTGCGGGCCGTGAATCGGGACATGGTCCGGATGTTTCGCGTGAAGGAGTGCAGCGCGACATCCTGCCCATCGTCGAAGGAACAACAGTCAATTCGCGCTATGGCATGGTCAGAACAGACCACATTCTGTTTATTGCCGCCGGCGCGTTTCACGTTTCCAAGCCGGCAGATCTTATTCCTGAGCTGCAGGGTCGTTTTCCCATTCGCGTGGAACTGGAATCGTTGACGGTCGACGACTTCAAACGCATTCTGACCGAGCCTAAAAATGCTTTGATCAAACAATATCAGGCGATGATGGCCACCGAAGAGGTGAACATAGACTTTACTGACGATGCGATCGATTCGATTGCAAACTTCGCGGCGCGAGTTAATGAAAACACCGAAAACATTGGCGCGCGTCGTTTGCAGACGATCATGGAGAAGCTGCTCGAAGAGATAAGCTTTGAAGGCCCGGACCTCGAGCCGAAGAACCAGCGAATCGATGCGGCATACGTTGATTCAATGCTTGCAGAAACTGTGAAGGACCAGGACCTCAGCCGCTACATTCTGTGAAAAACATTTCCCGCTCTCAAATCACATTATTGGCCGGGCTCTTAGTCATCTTCGGGGGTGCCTGTGGCAAACGCAGGCCGCCTTTGCCGCCAACGGAACGCGTGCAACAGCGGACCGAATCGCTCTCGGGCATTCAACGCGGCAATCAGGTGATCCTGAGTTGGCCGGCGCCGAGACGAAACGCCCCCGACCCCAGCGTGCAAAGCATTCGCCGCATAGACGTCTACCGGTCGGCGGAGAAACCGCGCGCGCCGCTTGCCTTAACCGAAGAAGAATTCGCTGCCAGATCAACTCTGATTGGTTCGGTTACCTATGACGAGATCAGGAACTCTGGAGATACGCTCACCTACACCGACACGCTCGAGCTTGCCGGCGAACCCGCGCGCTTGCGTTATGCCGTTCGCTATGTGAACGCGGCGGGTCAGCGCGCAGCGTTTTCAAACTTCCTTTTGCTCGAACCTGCTGCACGAGTTGCGCAACCGCCGGTGTTGATTGCGACTGGAAAAGAGATCAGCGAGGACCACATCACGATCACATGGCAGCCGCCGAGCGCGAACATCGACGGTTCGACGCCGGTGAATCTGCTCGGATACAACGTCTATCGCGTGGCTGAATCAGAAAATGAAGTCAGCCCGGCTCCGATAAACACCGCGCTGGTTGCCGGCACCCAGTACGTGGATCAGAATTTCAAGTTTGGCCAAACTTATCGCTACATCGTTCGCTCAGTTTCATTGGGCACCGAAGGCGGGCAGGTTGAAAGTCTAAATTCGAACTCTATAACTGTTTCTCCGCAGGATGTCTTTAAGCCCTCCGTTCCGAGTTCAATAACCGTGGCCGCCGCGCCCGGCAGACTTTCGATTTTCTTTCCCGCGAATCCGGAAGGTGACGTCGCCGGTTATGACATCTACCGTTCCACCGATCCTGATCTGCCGAAAGATAAATGGACAAAACTCAATGCTGCGCTGCTGATAAGAACCACGTTCCAGGATGAGAAAGTCGAGGCGGGAAAACGGTATTACTACTATTTGACCGCGGTTGACGAAGCGGGCAATACGAGCGACGCCTCTGAGGTCGTGTCTGAAGTAGTGCCCTAATCCCGGGAGCGCGGGCGGACGGGTCACAAGGGCAACCCGGCTGGGGTGTTGTTATTGCCCGCAATTGAACCCGAAGTGCGAACAGCCTATGCGTATCTGCCGCTTTACAACGTCTGAGACGTCAGTCGCGCAATTTGGAGTCTTTGACGGCGGTGTAATTCTCAGCTCCCACGCCGAAACCGTCGACTCAGTTCCGCATGCGAGTACACATAGCGGAATTGCTGTTTCTGCGGTCCGACTGTTAGCTCCGGTTACGCCTTCGAAGATTGTTTGCGTCGGGCGCAACTATCGCGAGCACGCCGCAGAGTTAGGAAATAAAATGCCGGACGAGCCACTGCTCTTTCTCAAAGCCCCTTCCGCCGTTATCGGGAGTGGCGACTGCATTGAGTTACCGAGTGCGTCGCAACAAGTCGAACATGAAGGCGAATTGGGGGTGGTTATCGGAAAACAAGCGAGCTGGCTATCGGCTGACGACGATCCGCTCAACTATGTTTTGGGTTACACCTGCGTGAATGATGTGACCGCGCGCGATTTACAGCGCAAAGATGTCCAGTTCACGCGCGCGAAATCTTTCGATACGTTTTGCCCGGTTGGTCCCTTCATTGAAACTGAACTGGACCCTTTGAAACTAACCGTTAAGACTCGCGTCAACGGTATCGAGAAACAAAGCGGACGTACGGCCGATATGGCTTTTTCAGTTCCCTTCCTGATTCGCTATATCGCCAATATCATGACTTTGTTTCCCGGAGATTTGATTGTTACCGGGACGCCCGCAGGCGTGTCACCTCTGAGGCTAGGCGATATTGTTGAAGTTGAAATAGATGGAATCGGCGTATTGCAGAACACAGTTCGCTTAAAGTTCGCAGGTAAACGGTAGTTACTGTACTCTTCAGGCACGCTATTAATTTAACGGAGGTTCTTATGAAGTTTTTTCTTGATACTGCCAACCTTGATGAGATTCGCGAAGCTGCTGCGTTTGGTATTGCCGACGGAGTGACAACAAACCCGACCTTGATTGCCAAAGAAGGCGATGTAGATTTCAAGGAACACATCGGCGCGATTTGTAAAATCGTCAGCGGCCCTGTTTCTGCAGAATGCACCAGCGAAGAGACGGAAGGCATGCTGCAACAAGGTCGCGAGTACGCGAAGATTGCGCCAAACGTCGTCATCAAGTGTCCGCTTACCCGCGCTGGTCTAAAAGCAACTAAACAATTGTCGAGCGAGGGCATCAAGGTGAACGTCACGCTTTGCTTCTCAGCGGCGCAGGCAATCATGGCCGCCAAAGCCGGCGCTTCTTTCATCAGTCCATTTCTCGGACGCCTCGATGACATTGGTGAAAACGGTCTGGTGCTGCTGCAGGACATCATTGATATCTACCGAAACTATTCCTGGAAGACTGAAGTGCTGGCCGCCAGCATGCGCCATCCGATTCACGTCATCGAAGCGGCGCGCATGGGTGCGGACATTGCAACCATGCCCTTCAAGGTAATCGATCAACTATTCAATCATCCCTTGACTGAGAAAGGGCAGGCGCAATTCCTCGCCGATTGGCATAAGAGCGGCCGGAAGTAAAAGTTAAGAGTACAGCCTTCAGGCTGCTGTTTTGTTAATCGGCAGGCTAAAGCTTGGACTTTAAACTGATGGACCGTCACGAAAGCAGCAGGAAGTTCAGAGTTCAGCCTTTAGACTGCTGTTTCGTTAACCGGCAAGCTAAAGCTTGAACTCTAAACTGATTGATCGTCACGAAAGCAGAATGGCTTGACCCAGTTTGAAAACCCGATTCTGATCCGCACGTACAAATACGATGGCAGTCCACATCGATCCTGGAACGCAAGACTGGCTCGTCGCGAAGGTTCGTTGTTGATTTTTGCGGCAACGTTTGCTGACGAGATCATTCATGATCTGCTGGGGACGATTGCCGGCGGGACTCACAGTTTGGAGTATTACTGGCTCGATCGTTGGTACAATGTCTTTCGCTTTTCGCAACCGGACGGCGAGCTGAGAAACTACTATTGCAACATTAACGTGCCGCCAACTTTTGATGGAAACGTTTTGAGTTACGTGGATTTGGATCTGGACATTCTGGTTGCGCCCGATTTTTCTTATCGACTGCTGGATATTGAAGACTTTGATGCCAACGCCAAAGCATACGGTTATTCAACAGAGCTGCAGAGCAATGCCAAACGGGCGGTGGACGAGTTAGTCGAAATGATTCAGAACCGACAGTTCCCTTTCGGCGGTTAGAATTAATTTATGGCGCCTAAACAACAACCCAAACAATCCAAGTCGAAACTGGAGCTTCTGAAAGAGCGCTCGCTTAAAGCGGAAGCCGGCGGTGGCGCGGCTCGCGTGGAGAAACAGCACGCGGCCAACAAGCTGACCGCACGCGAGCGCATCGAGTTTTTGCTTGATGAAGGAACCTTTGAAGAATTCGACAAGCTGGTGGTCCATCGCTCGAAAGATTTCGCCCTGGAGGAGCAGCTTTATCCGGGCGACGGAGTTGTTACCGGTCACGGTTTGATCGACGGCCGCAAGGTTTTCGTTTTCGCGCAAGACTTTACCGTTTTTGGCGGTTCTCTTTCGGAAACGCATGCCGAGAAGATTTGCAAAGTGATGGACCTGGCGATGAAAGTC
>JBDUCB010000269.1:0-4706 GCA_040003695.1 bacterium | reverse complement strand
CTTGCAACGGGTCTTCGCCTCCCTATCTTGCTGGATGAATTACACGCCGCGTTTCGCTGGAACCGCCAGGTGCATCGACTCGAATAATCACGGCAGCCCTTCCGGAATTAAACTCGGGAAGCTGCACGGACATAATTGCCACTCCGTCGCGCTCTGTCGTTACAGAATGAATTTGCGGCCTAAACGCGGTTCCCAATATCTTGATTGAAACCGCGGCGTGTACTATCGGCGCGACGTTGGCGGCAGTCTGATTTTGGACTAATACCTTAATCGTAACGGATTCGCCCGCGTGAAACGCTGGCTCGTCAATGAGGGAAACGACGATGCCGGATTCCGGCGATGCTTTTTCGCCCAGCGGTGAATAGCGACGTGAATCGTGAACCGTGTAAGCGGATTCCGATCTGGCCGGTTTGGACGAACTAATATCGACAACCGGAGCGGCGCTGCCTGGCTTTTGCTGCTCAGGTTGGGGTTCAGATGGCAACGGTGGTTCCTCTACCGGAACCGGAGTTGAGGTTGGTTCCTCTACGGGAATCGGAGTTGAAACTGGTTCATCTATTGGAATCGGAGTCGAGACTGGTTCGTCTATCGCTGCTGTGGTGGTTGGTTCGGCTTCCTCCGCGCGCTCGCCCATGCGCATCAATTCATCAATGCGACCTGCGTTTATGGCGGCGCAAATCAAGCGGTGCTGACGTTTCAGGCGCTGCGCCAAGGCCGCTTCATCAAACCCTTCGGCGATCAAATCTTCATACGGCGAACGCTTGCTGGCGAGGATGGCTCCGCCAGAATAAACAAGCGAAAGAATTAGCGGAGAGTCGAGACCCTTATCCTCGGTTTGCACGTGATAGACCACGCCATTGTGTTCGACATCGGTATTGAAGCCAGTTATCACGATTGTAGGTAAGCAAACAGCGCTAGTTTGAAACGATTGGGTGGCGCCACTGGATCGAAGTTAACATAGCGGTTTTTTCAGGGTCAATTAGCAATGTTTTCGCGGGCTTGCATCAAGACAGGTTGCTTGACACCCCAGATCACTTCGTCTACGATTCGGCTTGTACAATGATTCTCAATCTCGGGTCAGGCAGTCTGCAGTCGCTCAAATAAATGAGCGTCTGCGCATCGATCTGAGTTGAGTGGGTGATCTTAACAATGGCATTTCGCCTTTCAGATTATCTGCCGATACTGTTGATGTTTGTGGTGGCCGCCGGCTTCGCCGTCGGCAATATTTTTATTTCGCAATTTATCGGTCAGCGAAAACGCACACGCACCAAGATGATGCCTTATGAGTGCGGTAAAGATCCGGTAGGCACTGCACGCGAGCGTTTCTCGGTTAAGTTTTATCTGATCGCGATGATCTTTATCTTGTTCGACATTGAAGTCATCTTTCTAGTGCCGTGGGCGGTGGTGTTCAAGACGCTCGCCAGTCCAGCTTTCGGTTTAAGGACGCTGATCTATGTTGAGATGATGATTTTTGTTGGACTCTTGCTGGCCGGCTACGTGTATGTGATCAAAAAAGGCGCTTTTGATTGGAACGAAAGTGCGCGTCGTGAAGCGGAAGGTGAAGCGCGACTGCTGGCGGATATGGACCAGCGCAAACGGCAGCAAACGCGCAACGCTGCCTGAAGCATTTTTATGGGACTGGAAAACATCATCGCCGAAGCTTTGCCGGAAGTGCTGACTACCCGGCTTGATTCACTAATCAACTGGGCACGCAAGTCCTCGCTTTGGCCGGCGACATTTGGTTTGGCCTGTTGCGCAATTGAAATGATGAATGCCACTTCGTCGCGCAACGATCTGGCCCGCTTCGGTTCCGAAGTCTTCCGGGCCAGCCCGCGGCAGGCGGATGTAATGATCGTGTCGGGTCGTGTTTCCCGGAAGATGGCCCCGGTCCTGCGACGCATATACGATCAGATGCCGGAACCCAAATGGGTGATCTCAATGGGCGCCTGCGCTACTTCAGGCGGCGTCTTTGACAACTACGCCATCGTGCAGGGCGTGGACAAGATTGTGCCAGTTGACGTGTACATTCCCGGCTGTCCGCCGCGTCCCGAGATGTTGATTCACGCAGTGATGATGTTGCAGGAAAAGGTTATGAAAGAGTCATCGCGCGATCGGCGCGACGTTCCCGAGCAGGAAGCGCGCGAAGCTTTCGTGCCGGGCACCTTGCCAATCACCGATGGCTCGACGGCAGTGAGCAGTTTACCCCCTGAAGCCCGGCCCTACTCCATAGCTTCCCGGCACGAAAGGCGACGTTCTTCGTAAGCTTTTCCAGAGATCGAACGGCACACTGTTCATGACGACTGGGGCAAACAGCGAAAACAATCTGCCGGAAAACTCGGCTACAGATCCACAGCCAACCTCGACGCCGTCCCTGTTGGTGGCGGCGTTGCAGCATGTGAATCCCGGGTGGATTATTTCAACCGTAGAAGCTCTCGGCGAAACCACCATCGTTGTGCCGCGCGAGCATATCGTCGCCATCTGTTCCCATTTGAAGACTGCGCCGGAAGCACGCTTTGATTTTCTTGCGGACATTTGTGGCGCAGATCGAGGCGTTGAAGAAGAGCCGCGCTTCGAAGTCAACTACCACCTTTTTTCAACAACTAAACATCATCGCTTGCGCCTGAAAGTCGTGCTTAGCGAAGACGACACCCACGTGCCAACAGTCACCGGCGTGTGGCGCACGGCCAACTGGCACGAGCGCGAAACTTTTGATCTCTTCGGAATTATTTTTGATGGTCATCCTGACTTGCGCAGGATTCTTTTGCCTGATGACTGGCAAGGACATGCGCTGCGGAAAGACTTTCCGCTGCGCGGTTATGAACCCTATTCATTGAAATAGTTTCGAGTTTAGAGTTTCGGGTTTCGAGTTAAGACGAACCCGAAACTTGAAACTTGAAACTCGAAACTGATGAGTTCCACAGTAAACATTCCGCCACAGTTTGAGGTCGTCGATCGTCCGCTCGACACGCAGATGACGATCTCAATGGGGCCGCAGCATCCGTCGACGCACGGCGTGCTCCGTCTTGAGCTGGTGCTAGACGGCGAGATGGTGGTCAAAGCCACGCCCGACATCGGCTACTTGCACACGGGCATGGAAAAACTCTTTGAATACAAAAAGTATCAGCAGGGGATCGTCATTACCGATCGCATGGATTATTTGAATCCGCTCGGGAATAATCTTGCGTACGTGATGGCGGTGGAAAAACTGCTTGAGTTAGAGATTCCTGAGCGTGCCCAAACGATTCGAGTGTTGACCTGCGAGTTGCAACGCATCGCATCGCACCTGGTTTGGCTGGGAACGCATGCACTCGACATCGGCGCGATGACGGTTTTCTTTTACTGCTTCCGCGAACGCGAGAAGATCTTGAATCTTATCGAAGCTGCTTCGGGTGGCAGACTAACCCCGTCGTATTTCCGCATTGGCGGTTTGATGATGGACTTGCCGGCCGGCTTTGAACGGCGCGTGCAGCAATTCCAGGACGGGTTCCTGAAATCCGTGGACGAGTTTCACACGCTACTGACAGGAAACAGAATCTTTCAAAAGCGCACGCAGGGTGTAGGCTACATTTCCGCCGATGACGCGATCGATTGGGGCTTGTCTGGACCATGCCTGCGCGGCAGCGGTGTGAATCTCGATATTCGTCGCGCCAATCCTTACACGGGTTACGATAAATATGATTTCGAGGTACCGGTTGAGCACGACTGCGACGTGTGGGCACGCTACATGGTGCGCATGCGCGAAATGAAGGAATCACACAAGATCGTGACGCAGGCGTTGTCACGTTTGCGGCCTGGACCAGTGAAAGCCGACGCACCGAAAGTTGTTTTGCCTGATCGCGAAGCGATGAAAACCCACATGGACGCGTTGATTCATCACTTCCTGATCGTGGCGGAGGGCTTTGATGTACCAGCGGGCGAAGTCTATCAACCGATTGAGGCTTCCAAAGGGGAGTTGGGCGTTTACGTGAAATCCGATGGTGGGCCAAAGCCGGCGCGTGTGCATTTTCGCGGGCCGAGTTTTGTTAACCTGTCGGCGCTGCCGCATATGTCCGAAGGCGCAATGGTTGCGGACATCGTGGCGATCATAGGATCGCTGGATATCGTTCTGGGTGAGATTGATCGTTAGTCGGTTCGTTGTTAGTTGTCAGTCGTCAGTGGTTAGTTGTTATTTGTTAGTGGCTCGGATGAGCAGCGTGCAACTGCCGACTGACAACTGACCACTAACGAGACAAAATGAGCACTCAACCCATACAAATACAGCCACTATCGCAGCCGGTTGATATCGGCGGCGAGATGGCCACGTTTTCAGTCGACGTCGAGCGGGAAATTGATAACCACCTGGCGAAGTATCCGGTGATGCGTTCCGCGATTTTGCCGCTGATGTTCATTGTGCAGCGCGAGCGCGGCTATCTGGACGCACCGGGGGTCGCTTATCTCGCGAAACGCTTGCGTCTGCGCATTACTGACATCTGGGAAGTGGCGACGTTTTATTCGATGCTTAACACCAAGCCGCTGGGCAAGTATCACATTCAGATTTGCAAGACACTTTCCTGCAAGATCATGGGCGAGCCCGGAATCACTGAGCACGTATGCAGCAAACTTGGAATTAAGCCCGGCGAAACTACAGCGGACGGCAAGTTTACTGTGTCGCTGGTCGAGTGTCTTGGATCATGTGGCATTGCACCAATGTTTCAGATTAATTTTGA
>JBDUCB010000236.1:0-4723 GCA_040003695.1 bacterium | reverse complement strand
AAAAGTTAGTACGGCGCGGCGTGCCGCTCAAAGCTCTGAGCTACGGGACGGTTGACCCGGCGGCCGGCGGGTCTGTCAGGCAACACGCGGCGATTCAGCAGGGTATTCCACAGGATAAGGCCAAAGAAGTTGTAAAGTTCATCAAAGACTCGAAGGCGAAAGTGCAGGCATCGATACAGGGCGATGTGGTGCGTGTTTCGGGCAAGGACCGCGACACGCTTCAGGATATTATTGCGAAATTAAAAGCTAAGGATTTCGGCATCGACATGCAGTTTTCGAATTACCGAACAAACTGATAAGGATTGTTTAGTTTAAATGCCGGAGTCGTCCGGCACGGGCGCGAGGCGACGTGACAAGTCCGTCGTCTAAACAGATTCAACTCAAGCTAATGCAAGCAACGGAACAAAGCGCAGTACTTGAAGAGGCGAGGCTTTCCGCTAAGCGTATCTTCAGCTTCATCGCCGCAGAACTGGCGCAAGTCGAAGCCGAGTTTGAACGGCAGGCGCGCTCCAATATTCAGGTGATCGCGTACCTGGGCGATTACTTGCGCGAATCCGGTGGCAAACGCGTCAGACCGGCACTGACAATACTTTCCAACTATGCCGTTGGTGGTGATGGCTCACGTTACAACTCCATCCGCATGGCGACGGTGATGGAGTTTCTGCACACCGCCACACTGGTCCATGATGACATCATCGATAAAGCCGACACGCGCCGAAACCGTCCCACAGTGAATGCGCTTTATGGAAATGAAACTGCCGTGTTGATGGGCGACTGGCTTTACATGTCGGCTTTTGAAACGAGCCTTGCCGAGAGATCTTTAACGATTCTGGACATCCTCACACGCGTTACGCGCAAGATGACTGAAGGTGAGCTACTGCAGTTAACCACACTGAACCGCACCGACGTGTCCGAGCAACAATACCTCGACATCATTCAGCGGAAGACCGCTTATCTCTTCAGCGCCTGTTGCGAAGTCGGCGGCATACTTGGCGGCGCCGGCGAACGTGAACAGAAAGCGCTCGCCGATTATGGTTTCAATCTCGGTATGGCGTTCCAACTGACAGATGACTTGCTGGACTTTACTTCGAGCGATGACACGTTGGGGAAGGGAGTTGGAGTGGACCTGCTCGGCGGTAAAGTAACACTGCCACTTATCTACCTGATGGCCAGCGATTCTTCGACGCGTGATCTTGTCGACACGGTTATGACTGATGGAAACTATGAGCGGGTGCCGCGACGACAGTTGCTGGAGACGCTCGAGCGGGTAGGTGCCCTTGACCGCGCCCGGGCTTGTGCGGATGAATATGCCGAAGCGTCACGGCTTGCAATCGAGAACCTGCCGTCTTCTGAGTATTCCCAGTCACTTGAAGCAATTCCCACCTATGTGCTCGATCGCGACCGCTAGGCGCTGGCAGAAGCCTATTGTGCTAACTAACAAATCCCTTTAAGATTTGCTCGATGATTGACCGGCCCAACGAAAATTTGCTTTCCCGCCTGGAGCAAAGCCTGCGGCAGTCGCGGGCAGCCCGCATGCACCTGGCTGCTCGATTGCGGGAATTGGAGGCTGAAGCAGATTCAGTTCGCGCTGAACTGGCCGAGATGGACACGCTCGCCAGTCAAACTGAAGCGGCCATCTATCGGCTCCTATCTTCAGTGCTCGCCTCGAGCAATCTTTCGGTTGGACTGCCTTCGGATGCTGAATTAGAAGCGGCGATGCGCCAGTCTCCTGCGCATTCGCGGATGCCGCTCGCGCATGAAGTGACCCGGCAACCGATTCCATCGTTACGTCCAAACACAGAAGCGCTCAGCGATCGCTTTGCTGATCGGACCATCCCCCAGGCGGTGACGCTGCTGTTGCGCGAAGAAGGTGGCGCTCTTCACGTGAACGAGATTTACAACCGCCTGCTTGAAGGTGGTTTCAGATTTACTGGCCAGAACCCCACTATCAGCATCGCAGTCTCACTTAATCGAAACACACGCTTTCGCAAAACTGCGCCTGGTACGTTTGACCTCATGATCCGCGATGCGTCTAAGGCGTCGTAACTTGCCTGAAGTTCAGAGTACAAGCTTCAGCTTGTCAGCTTTTCCAAATCAGCAACCTAAAGGTTGAACTCTAAACGGCATCCCGTTTTCTCATTTTTCATTGTCCTGAATTAAGTGCTGGCGGTTAACTGTTCGTCCGAATAGAATGCATTCGTGCGCGCAATGATTCTTTCTGCCGGTTACGGCACGCGTCTGTGGCCGTTAACGGAAGACCGAACCAAGCCTGCCATTCCGATTCTGGGAAAACCACTCGTCGGTTACGTGGCTGAATATCTCGCTCGCTACGGTTGCGATGAGATTGTGGTCAACCTTCATCATCGTCCCGAGTCAGTGCGCCGCGCGCTGGGTGATGGCAGCAAGTTTGGCGTCAAACTGTATTACGTGGAGGAACCAAAAATTCTCGGAACCAGCGGTGGCATCGATAATGCTCGCGCGCTGCTTGATGGCGGGACATTCATTGTTGTCAATGGAAAAATAATCACCGACATAGATTTGAACGCGGCGCTGGAAACGCATCGACACAACAAAGCGCTGGCAACCCTTGTTGTTTTGCCGAATGCCACATGCGAACGCTTTTCAATCGTCAAGGCGAATCAGGAAATGTTACAGGGCTTTGGTGGCATGCCGGTCGCCGCAGATTTCGCCGGCAAAAATCCTCCGTTGATGTTCACCGGCATCCAGATACTCGAACCAGCAATCTTTGATTACATTCCACGCGGCATATTCTCGCATTCAACCACAGACGTTTACCCGCAGGCTGTGGCAAAAGGTGAACGCATTGCACTCCATGTAGCCAGCGGAAACTGGTATGAGTTATCGACAATACGACGTTACCTGGACATCAGTTTGCAGTTGCTGTCGCAGACCGGCGCTGAGATAAGTAAAGGCGCGAACTGTCGCATCGCATCAAGCGCTGAAGTTAATGAATCAGTCCTATGGGATAACGTAGTAATCGATGACAACGCGCGCGTAAGCCGCTCGATCCTTGCCGATAACGTACGAATCTCGACGGGTACAGTTATTGAAAACGCTGCCGTTGTTTGTGCGTCATTGGTCGAAGGCAAAGAGCCGCCGGCGAAAGCTTTGAAAGGCCAGCGCCGCGGCGACAATTTTGTTGTGCCTTTGGCGGAGTGATACAATCGCACAAAATTCTGAAGCAAGATGGCGGGACTGAGACCGGTCCCGCCAATGTTTAATAGATTGAGCGCCCCCGCGTTTCCCCAATGAGTTCAGCAAAACACGTCCCTGTGAACGCTTTTGACGTTTCCCCATCAGAGCGACTGTTGCGCTTTCTGGAAGGCCAGGGTTCTGCCGGCAAATTGATTGTGCCGCTGACTCCCGACGCCTCGACGCGCAGCTACTTTCGAATTTCCTGGAAGAAGGGAAAAGCCGTCGCCGCTGTTTATCCTGAACCGTTCGATCCGGATGTCCATCCTTATCTGGATGTGAGCCGCCTGTTTCTCGAGAACGGCATCCCGATTCCGGAGGTCTATTCGGTCGACGGGGAGCACGGCATAATTGTTCAGGAAGATCTCGGCGATCGTCTGCTCTTTCGCGTTTATGAAGAAGTCCCCGAGGACGAGTGCGAAGAATACAAGGAACGCGCCGTCAACCTGATCGCACAAATACAAAAGGCGACAGCTAAAGCTTACGAGCAACAGTCGATTGCAAGTCGCCTTGCGTTTGATGAACCAAAGCTTTCGTGGGAGCTGGACTTTTTTGTCGAACATTACTTCGGCAGCCTGCGGCACGAAACGTTCAGTCATGCACAGGCGGCAGAACTTAAGGCGGAACTCAACGACATATCGGCTGAGCTGGCGGCGCGGCCCCGGGTGCTTTGTCATCGCGATTTCCACGCTGCAAACCTGATGGTTGACTCGAGCGATCGCTTGCGAGTCGTGGATCATCAGGATGCGCGCATGGGGCCGGTCACCTACGATCTCGTTTCATTCTTGTTGGATCGTCGCGCTGAACCGCCTTCGCTCGCCGAGTTGCGCACCTACCGATTGTTTCTTTTAGAAGAGCGGCGATTGCTTGGTCTCGAGGCTCTTGACCCTGATGAATTCGCGCAGGAGTTTCGGCTAATGACGATCCAGCGAGGACTGAAAGCTATCGGCACATTCTCATATCAAACGGCTGTGTCTGGTCGTGGTGCAACTTACGAGAGATTTATTCAGCCGACCTTCTGCATCGTGCTGCAAGCGGCTGACTGGCTCGATAGATTCCCAGTGCTGCGGCGCATGATTAGAGAAAGACTGTAACGCAAGCTGTTAGCTTGCGCGCAAACTAACAGTTTGCGTTACGACGATGATCACGTAGGAGTTTAGGGCTAAATACTAAATGGTCACCGAATCAACATCGCTGGGAAGAGTCACCGCGGATCGAGTCTTCATTAACGAACTTTGTAATCATATTGGGCAGGAAGTCACGATCAAAGGTTGGCTCTATAACCTCCGTTCGAGCGGCAAGATTCTTTTCCCGCAACTGCGCGATGGCACCGGAGTTGTCCAGTGCGTCGCCCTTAAAAATTCCGTGACGCCGGAAATATGGGATTCGTTGAAAGGTCTTGGCCAGGAATCAGCGCTCGCAATTCGTGGCAGTGTTCGTGCGGATTCGCGCGCGCCCGGTGGCTATGAGATTGATTTAATCGATGCGCAGGTTTTTGACGAGGTTCATG
>JBDUCB010000357.1:0-4726 GCA_040003695.1 bacterium | reverse complement strand
AAAAAGGCATCGGTCAACCCATCGGCAGTTTGACGCAGATGGGCACGGTCAGACTAGGTAAACGGACCGACAATCGCGTTCCCTTAATCAAGGAGTTTGTGCCTTTGGCGCGGCTTGAAGATCTCGTCTTCGGGGCCTGGGACATTTTCGAAGTCTCGGCCTACGATGCGGCCATGCATGCCGGCGTGCTCGAGAAAGAGCTTCTCAACCAACTAAAGAGCCCGCTTCAGAAAATCAAGCCGATGAAGGCGGTGTTTGATCAGAACTATGTTAAGCGGCTCACCGGTGTCAATGTTAAGTCAGGCAAGAACAAGTTTGAACTAGCGCAGCAACTAATAGCCGAGATCGCGGAGTGGAAGAAAAAGAATCGTTGTTCGCGCGTGGTGATGATTTGGGCTGCTTCAACTGAAATCTTTCTCAAGCAGCATCCGGTTCACAAAACGCTCGACTCGTTTGAAAAGGCGATGCGTGAAAACCACAAGGCCATCGCCCCATCGATGGTCTATGCCTATGCAGCTCTGAAATCCGGTATTCCTTTCGCGAACGGCGCGCCGAACCTAACGGTTGATATTCCCGCCCTAAGAGTACTGGCCGAAGAAAAAGGTTTGGCAGTTTGCGGTAAGGACTTTAAAACTGGCCAGACGTTAATGAAGACGATCCTGGCACCCGGACTGAAGGCGAGAATGCTCGGCCTGAACGGTTGGTATTCAACCAACATTCTCGGGAACCGCGACGGCGAAGTACTCGACGATCCCGAATCGTTCAAGACAAAAGAGGAATCGAAACTCTCTGTGCTTGAATACATCCTGCAACCCGAAGTCTACCCTCAACTCTACAAGGATTTTTCGCACGTCGTTCGCATCAACTACTATCCACCACGCGGCGACAACAAAGAAGGCTGGGACAACATCGATATTTTTGGCTGGCTCGGTTATCCCATGCAGATCAAGATCGACTTCCTTTGCCGTGATTCCATTTTGGCGGCGCCGATCGTTCTCGACCTCGCATTGTTTCTGGATCTCGCGCAGCGGGCTGGGATGAAGGGCGTGCAGGAGTGGCTGTCCTTCTACTTCAAGTCGCCGCAGACCGCCCCGGGCTTGTATCCGGAGCACGATATCTTTATCCAGCTAATGAAACTCAAGAACACCCTGCGCTATCTGCGCGGCGAAGATTTGATCACCCACCTGGGGCTCGAATACTACGACTAATACTCCCCTGCTGAGCGCGGCTCGTGGATTCATAAGCTTCGCAAAACGTGTCGCTTTTCTTATGAGTCTTTTCCTTCGCGCGCGCGCTAAAACGTGCACTTGACCGCGTTCCCTCCTGCCGAAATTCCTGTCGCCAACAAATAATGGCAGCGATTTCCTGACATGAATTGTCACCGAAAAAAGGCTTGGCTGCGCCGCCAACATTCCTTGATTTTCTAACCTTACGCAATATTTTGTGATGACATTTTGAGCAGTGTCGTATATATAGCATCGGTCAACATTGGCGTTGGCAACGCGAGCCGCTCGAAGTAGGGCAAACAAAGCTAATGACCAACGCATCAATGTAGGTAGCGGATCGTTCCTTGCAACAGAGAAGGTCGGCCAATCGCGGCTGAACCGAAAAGGCGTTACGGGCAATCGGGTGGCGCTGCAAGGAGGACGAGCATGATTTCGGAAATGGAGCTAAACAAACTAAGCGACACTATGGGCACAGTCTTCCTGGATCCTGATAAGAAAAGTCCGCGCGCCCAGGAGTTCGAAGAGCAGCTTTCCGCTCGTATCGTGGGCCAGGAGCGCGCCGTTCGCCGCATGAGCGGCCTTTACCAAATATTTCTTGCCGGCATGAATCCGCCGAACCGGCCAATTGGCACCATGCTTTTTCTGGGCCCAACCGGCTCAGGCAAAACGCGGGTCATCGAAGCCGCCGCTGAGGTTTTGTTTGCCGATGCGAATGCGATCGTAAAGATCGATTGCGCGGAATTTCAGCATTCCCATGAAATCGCGAAGCTGATTGGCTCGCCTCCGGGATACCTCGGCCATCGCGAAACTTCGCCGATGTTGACGCAGGAAAATCTCGACCGTATGCACACGGACGAGTTGAAGCTCTCGCTGATCTTGTTCGACGAAATCGAAAAAGCTTCTGACAGTCTGTGGCAGTTGCTGCTGGGAATTCTCGACAAGGCAACTCTTACGCTGGGTGACAACCGGCGCGTCGATTTTTCGCGTTGCATGATCGTTCTGACTTCTAACCTCGGTGCGCGAGAAATGTCCGAATTGATTTCAGGCGGAATCGGCTTTGCCCCAGGCAAAGGCGCCAAGAACCCGAATGACACCGAAGTCGATCAAAAAATATACCGTACCGCGGTGGAATCTGCGCGGCGCAAGTTTTCACCAGAGTTCATGAATCGCATTGACAAGGTGGTGGTGTTCCGTTCGCTGAAAGAGCATCATCTGCGCCAGATTCTTGAGCTAGAACTCCAGGCTGTGCAAGAACGAATCATGCAATCAGCCGGAACCAAGTTTGTGTTTCAGTGTTCCGACACTGCCAAGGACACGCTGTTGAAGGAAGGGTTGGACTTTAAGTATGGCGCCCGTCACTTGAAACGGTCCGTCGAGCGATTTCTGGTCTATCCGCTTTCAAACCTTGTTGCGACGGGACAGATAACATTGGGGGATCTGGTGCAGGTAGATCTGGACAAGTACACTCATAGACTGATCTTCTCGAAACGATCCGGCGGTGCGCTAATACACGATCTGCCGGCGCCAAAGGAAGAACCAGAGATTTTGGAGTCAATGTCAGGCGGCGTCGGCCTGCCCATACCTCAGGCGACAAAGGCCGCCAAGAAAGGGCAAAGCCGCAGCGAAAAGACTGAAAACTGAGTTAGCGGTTTTCTGAGATGCGAAAAGCGCCGGTCACTTTATCAGTGACGGCGCTTTTGCTTTGCGTCACGATCAATTTAATTGCTGCTGGCGCGCTTAGCTTGTCGTTCAATCTTGCGTATCGCACCCAGCGCAGCTTCAGTAAGATATGGATCGCGTGCAGCCACGACGTTGCGTAAGGCCGGAATTGCGGCCGGATCACCAATCAAACCCAACGCGAAAGCCGACTCCCTTCGCACATCGTCCGGCATTTTCTCATCCTGCACCGCAGCCGCAAGAGCGGGCACGCCGGCGCTATTGCCGATCTGACCAAGCGAACGCGCGGCCGCGCGCAGCAAAAACAAGTCTTTTACTTTTTTGGACTTTTTACTTGAAGGTGATGCGCCGCTTTCGAATCCGGGAGCTAGAATCTCGGCGAGGCTTAGCGTCGCTGAGGCGGCCCTCAATTCACCGAGCGCTACCGCAGCTGCGGCGCGCACCGAGTCTTTCTTGTCAGAGTTAAGCCTAGCGACTAAGGGGACGACCGCGTTTTGGCTGTGCGTTATCCCGAGTGCATATGCCACTTCGCGACGAACAAACTCATCCTTGTCAACGAGCAGTGGGATTAGGTATCCGGCACTTTCGCCAGGCGGCAGCGATAATATTGCAGAAGCAGCAGTGGCTCTGATAATTGCTATGGGATCATTTAAGCCGGACAACGCGGCGCGCGATGCTGCGGGATGATGCATTGAACGTAGGCGCGTAACCGCGTCGCGGCGTTCCTCGGTTTCGGTCGAACCTAAACGCTGCGTTTGTTTTTCAATCTCAAACTGAAGTGGCGTAAGCGAACCCTGACCAGTTTGCGCTGCGAAAGTGTTTGATGCGGTACGGGATGAAGGGACGAGAAGGAGGCCAATTGCCGTGATTAGCAGGAATGAAAACGCTGCACGGCCAAATTTATTCAACAATGATGACACCTCTTGCCGCATATGAAAGCTAAGCGATCAACTCTGTACGACTAGTCGATGCGCGCAGTAACCGCCTGCATGGAATCGACTATGAGAACAGCGATGGGAGGATAAACCACGAGGTCGGGAATCAACAACGCCGTTGATGAGAAAAACAGCATGTTCGATTGGACCACTTCCACTTTATGCCGAAAGAGCATCGTCAAGTCGCTGAAGAAATCCTGCGCATGCCAACCAACTACTAACCCGATACCAATGCTGATTCCATAGCCGACGAGCAGAAAAGCAAAGGCCGAAAAACGCGTGAACGGTTGCTCAGGTTTCTCACCATCCTGAAGGATCGACCCTCGGATCGTCTTAGGACTGTAAGTGTAATGATCAAAGTATTCTCGCAGCCGGGTCACGAGATGCCACACACCAATTACAAACAACGTAAGTACGATGGCACGTCCGAGGTAACCAAACGTCTCCCACAAATGCGGGCGAATCATGGCAACAAAAAAAGTGGAAAGGAAAAGTGAAACTGTTGTGAACACCGCGCGTTGACGTTCCCGAGTCTCGCGGCGATCACGCTCGAGAACTTCGTCGACTATCCGATCCCAGCGCGCCTGCACTGTCAGATTTCGCGCTCGACGTGCGTGAGGATTGTTTGAATGAAGAATCGAGTAACCGCCGTCACGCTCGGCTATTAGTTGCTGGTCGTAATAGGCACGCTCCTGTGGATCCATGAGCACGCGATAAGCCCGCGACAACAAGGCAAAGTCGCGCGCTGCGGTTTCCGAGCCGGCATTTAGATCCGGATGTCGAAGTCGCGCAAGTTTGCGATATGCGGACTTTACTTCCGATTTCGACGCGGTCGGTCTGATGCCTAAAATTTTGTAGTAATCGGTCACTGTAGTACTTACCAATGCC
>JBDUCB010000245.1:0-4726 GCA_040003695.1 bacterium | reverse complement strand
GGTTCAGTTTAGTCATAAGCATCACGTCGGCGACGATGGCATCGACTGTCGCTATTGCCACACGTCAGTTGAGACGGCAGCGTCCGCTGGTCTACCTTCAACCACCACTTGCATGAACTGTCATAAGCAGATTTGGGCTGACAGCCTTTACCTTGAGCCGGTTCGTGAGAGCTTTCGCACGGGCAAACCCATCGAGTGGATTAGAGTTCACGACCTGCCGGACTTCGCTTATTTCAATCACAGCATTCATGTGAACAAAGGGGTCGGTTGTTCGACCTGTCATGGACAAGTCGATCAGATGCCGATTGCGTATCAGGCGTCGACGTTGCAAATGGAGTGGTGCCTGGGATGTCACCGCAATCCGGAAAAGTTTGTGCGCCCGAAGGAAAAAGTTTTCGACATGCAATGGCGTCAGGAAAACAAAACCCACGACGAGGTTGCTGAAGGCCGCTCGTTGGCGGCGAAGTTTCATATTCAACAGCCGAATGTGTTGACGAGTTGTTCGACGTGTCATCGTTGATACGGGGAGCGCGGGCGTCTCGCCCGCAACGAGTGGGGCAGTAGCCCGACCGACCGTGAGGGAGGGGCTCAGTAACTAATGTCTGAAGACCGACACATAAATTTCAGGCTCATGCGCCAGTACATCCTGGACCACCAGGAGATGTCAGAACCGCCTGCGTTAGCGGGCGGGTCGGCCCAAGTTTACCCACCTGCTAACGCAGGTGGTTCTGACAAACCCAGGTATTGGCGTTCGCTTGACGAGCTGGCTGACACACCCGAGTTTCGCGAGTTTGTTGAACGCGAGTTTCCGCAACAGGCAGAAGAGTGGAACGATCCTTTCGAACGCCGCACCTTTTTAAAATTGATGGGCGCCTCGCTCGCGCTCGCCGGTCTCAGCGGCTGCGCGTTTCAGCCTCCTGAAAAAATTGTTCCTTATGTGAAGCAGCCGGAAGAAGAAGTGCCCGGCAAAGCTTTGTTCTTCGCGACCGCCTCGTCGTTGAGCGGAATTGCTACGCCATTGCTGGCGCGCAGCAATGAAGGCCGTCCGACAAAAGTTGAAGGCAATCCGGACCATCCAAACAGCCACAATAGCGACCCGCAGGATCGCGGCTCGAGTGCTACGGACATTTTTTCGCAAGCATCGATACTTTCACTTTACGATCCTGATCGCTCGCAGACTCCGCTTTATCGCGACGAAGCGCGCACCTGGTCTACCTTCGTTGGTGAGATTCGCACCACCCTTGACGAACAACGGCCTAAGCAGGGAGCAGGTATACGCTTCCTAACTGAAACGATTACATCGCCAACACTTGAGTCGCAGTTCAAAGGCATCCTGACTGAATTTCCGCAAGCGAAGTGGCATCAATACGAACCTGCGAATAACGACAACGCACGCGCCGGCGCGTCTATGGCTTTCGGTCAACCCGTCAATACGATCTACGACTTCAGCAAAGCTGATCGCATTCTTTCACTGGATGCGGATTTTCTGGCAGCGCATCCTGGCTCGTTGAAATACGCTCGGGACTTTGGGGCGCGCCGCCGGGTTAGCGAAAACCAGAAAGAAATGAACCGGCTTTATGTGCTTGAGACTACGCCGACGACGACTGGCGCGAGCGCGGACCATCATTGGTCAGTGAAGCCGAGTGAACTACTGGTGAGTGCGCAGTCGATCGCCTCTGAGTTAAGGCCCGTTTCTGCCGCTAGCGTCTGGCAAGCGGGCGCGGGCCAGCCGCAGCTCGGCCACGAAGGTCCGTTCGCAACTAACCCGCCGAACTCTGAAGGCTCCCGGCCAATCGCGATTGCGAACTGGATTGAAATAATTGCTCGCGACCTCGAACAGCATAAAGGCGCGAGCATTGTGATCGCCGGAAAAGAAGCGTCGCCGCAAGTTCATGCGTTGGCCCATGCAATGAACGACGCTCTCGGCAACGTTGGTAAGACTGTTTTCTACACGGAGCCTTTAGAAGCCAACCCGGTCGATCAGCGGCAGTCGTTGCAGGAGTTAATCAATGACATCGACGGCGGTCGCGTTGAGTTGTTGGTGATCGTTGGCGGCAATCCTGTCTACAACACACCCGCGGATTTGAAGCTCAACCAGGACCGCATGTTTAAAACGAAACTGCGGGTTCACCTGAGCCAGTATCGCGATGAAACTTCGGAGCTTTGTCACTGGCAGATTCCAGAGACCCATTACCTGGAAGCATGGAGTGACACGCGCACTTACGACGGCACGGTTACGATCGTCCAACCGCTGATAGAACCGCTTTATCAAAACAAGAGCGCACATGAGTTGTTGGCGGTTTTTACCGCGAAGTATGACCAGAAGCCTTACGACATTATTCGCGAATATTGGCAGGGCGAAGGCCAGAAGGCGCTGGGTAGTCGGCAGTCGGCAGCAGCAGGGGCAGGACGAACAGAAAACAGAACCGCGAGCGGTAGCGAGCCGATGCAAGGTGCGACTTCGAATTCCACTTCGCCTTCAAACCCGACGCCTTCGAATACGACGCAGGCGGCAAATTCAGCTTCAGCGGATTTCGAATCGTGGTGGCGTAAGTGTGTTCACGATGGATTTATTCCCGGCACTGCACTGCCGGTCAAGAGTGTTTCAGTAAATGCCGGAACTGGGGCGCAAGTCAGTGCAGCGTCCGACACCCAACACCCGACACCCAACACCCAGTATGAGCTCGTCTTCCGGACTGACCCAACAATCTACGACGGCCGCTTTGCAAACAACGGCTGGTTGCAGGAACTTTCGAAACCGTTGACGAAACTAACCTGGGACAACGCCGCGTTCGTCAGTCCAAATACTGCTCATCAACTCGGTCTAGAAAAAACTATTGGCCGCAAAGGCGGCGACATCTACGTCGACACGCTAAAGATTTCATATCAAGGCCGCACCATTAGCGGGGCAGTGCCTACCTGGATAATGCCGGGCCAACCTGATGGCGTCATCACCCTTCATCTTGGCTATGGACGCAAACGCGCTGGACGTGTTGGCAACGATCACGGTTTCAATGCTTACGAAATTCGTACGGCCGATGCGCCCTGGTCAGGCGCGGGTGCGCAAGTTGAGAAAGCGCCGGGCACGTATCTGCTCGCCTCCACGCAGCTTCACTTCAATCTGGAAGATCCGAACTTTAGCAAAGAGCCGCGGGACATCTATCGCCAGCAAACATTGGAAGAATATCTGCACGGAGTGCACGAAGAACGCGAGTCGGAAATGCCGGCGAAAGACGACACGCTTTACGATCCTAGTCTCTACGACTACAAAAATCAGGGCAACGGTTATGCGTGGGGCATGGCAATCGATCTGAACAACTGCATCGGTTGCAACGGCTGCACTATCGCCTGCCAGTCGGAAAATAACATTCCGGTAGTGGGCAAGGAACAAGTGGTGCGGAGCCGCGAGATGCAATGGATCCGCGTCGACACTTATTTCGAGGGCGACGATGCGAACAATCCTGAGGGCACACACTTCATGCCGGTGCCTTGCATGCATTGCGAGAACGCGCCATGCGAGCCCGTCTGCCCCGTGCATGCGACCGTGCACAGTGCCGAAGGTCTGAACGACATGGTCTACAACCGTTGCGTTGGCACCAAATACTGTTCAAACAACTGTCCGTACAAAGTCAGGCGCTTCAACTTTTTCCTTTATCAGGATTGGGAGACACCGACGTATCAGTTGATGCGCAACCCTGACGTCTCTGTGCGTAGCCGCGGCGTGATGGAGAAATGCACCTACTGCGTGCAACGAATACAGAGCGCGAAAATTACTTCAGAGATCGAAGGACGAAAAGTGCGGGACGGCGAAATCGTCACAGCTTGTCAGGCTGTTTGTCCGACCGAGGCGATTGTCTTTGGCGACATCAACGATCCGAACAGCAAGGTTTCGAAACTGAAAGCGGAACAGCGCAACTATTCGCTCCTGGGCGAGCTGAACACGATACCGCGCACAACTTATTTATCGGCAATAAGAAATCCGAACCCGGAGATTAAGTAGTTTGACAAACTTCAGTTTGTCGCAGCTGGGGCAAATGAAAGTTAACGACAAACTAAAGTTTGTCGAACAGCACAAATGGCAGACGAGCCACAGAATTTAGAACCGATTCACACGACGGCTCCGGTGGTCGCGCCTGGGCTGACGTTTGCCTCGGTGACCGACAAGATTAGTTCGATCGTTCTCAAACGTAGGACTCCGATTTGGTGGTTTATCGGCTTTGCGATCTCTTTCATTTTGTTTCAACTGCTGCTACTGACTATTACCAATCTCCTTTTTGTGGGTATCGGACTTTGGGGCATCAACGTTCCCGTTGCCTGGGGAATGGACATCCTCAACTTCGTTTGGTGGATCGGTATTGGTCACGCCGGCACTTTGATCTCCGCCATCCTTTTGCTGCTGCGTCAGAAGTGGCGCACCTCGATCAATCGTTTTGCGGAAGCGATGACGTTGTTTGCGGTGGCCCAGGCCGGCATGTACCCGATCATGCATCTTGGCCGGCCCTGGCTCGCCTACTGGCTGTTCCCGTATCCCAACACGATGGGCATCTGGCCGCAGTTTCGCAGCCCGTTGATGTGGGACGTGTTTGCGGTTTCGACTTATGCAACCGTCTCGGCAATGTTTTGGTTCGTCGGTTTGATTCCTGACTTTGCCACGTTGCGCGATCGCGCACGCAGTAAACCATTTCAACTCTTGTACGGACTATTGGCGATGGGCTGGCGCGGTTCC
>JBDUCB010000101.1:0-16067 GCA_040003695.1 bacterium | reverse complement strand
GGCACGATCATGATTGCGGAAGAATCGACTGCCTGGCCCATGGTCAGCCATCCAACGTATACGGGCGGGCTTGGCTTCGACTTTAAGTGGAACATGGGCTGGATGCACGACACGCTAAAGTATTTTCAAACTGATCCACTGTTTCGCGCCGGCAATCATAACGCGCTGACTTTTGGCTTGGTGTATGCGTGGAGCGAAAATTTCATCCTGCCGCTTTCGCATGATGAAGTGGTCCATATGAAGGGCGCGCTCCTTAACAAAATGCCCGGCGACGTTGAACAGAAGTTTGCGAACCTGCGTGCGCTTTACGCATACATGTGGGCGCACCCCGGTAAGAAGCTGCTGTTCATGGGGGGCGAGTTTGGACAGTGGCGCGAGTGGACCGAAAAGGAAAGCCTCGATTGGCACCTGATAGAAGATCCGCTGCACGCTGGTCTGCAAAAATTGCTGCTGGACCTTAATCGAGTTTATCGCAAGCATGAATGTTTATGGGAAGCCGATGGCGAACCCGCGGGCTTCGCTTGGATTGAGGTGGATAATGCGGCGCAGAACGTAATTGCGTTTCGTCGTATCGCACCGTCGACAGATGCAGAAATAATTTGCGTCTACAACTTCTCGGCATTGACGATTGAAGATTATCGTTTGGGCTTGCCGCGCGCCGGCAAATACAAATTATTGCTGAACACTAATTCGCAAAACTACGGCGGCGCCCATGGCGGCTCAGCGAAACGAATGACGGCTGAGCCGAATCCCAGTCATGGCCTTGATTATTCGGCTGCGATCACATTGGCGCCGCTGGCAGGGATATGGTTTGAAGCGCCAATCAAATTGTGAGGCAAATGAGAATAGAAGGAAGCTACTTTCAGATCCATATGTTTGATCGGTATTAGGCGATGACCGAGCATGTCAACGCCAGCCTGACTCTGTTCGAGAATGATGTAACCGATGAGTGGCTCGAACTCACCATTGGCGGGTCTCATATCCACGAAAGCTACTTCGCTATAAACCGTTGGAAACCCTTCTATCTGAATCCGGACGGGCCCACAAACTTCGCCGGTGAGAATCTCTTGCGTCGCCGTTTCCATCTGAATTGTTCTCGTCGACTCTAACTGACCCAAGCGTTCTTTCCACGCTTTCGGCAATACCATGTGGGATGCGCCGGTATCTACCAATGCGTCACATCTAAGGCTCTTTGACGCATCGGTTACGTTACCAATTTGTACTGAAGCAACTATTCTGCCCACATTCATGTCCTTAATTTGCTCCTAAGGAAACTATACACCGGGACAAAGCGCCAGCGAACTGTGTGAAGTCCCCTCATCAACTCGATGAAAGAACTTTGGCAATGAATCGCTAAGCTCCAGCTCCCGCCAGAGCTTGCCCTTAGTTTCCAACCTGATAAAACTTCAGCGTTCACCAAGCCCGCGCAGCGGGCGTCAATAACAGTAGCGCACAGCGCCAGCTGTGGGTAGGCAATCAACGTAACTCTTTATCTCCACCCGCAGAGCGGGCTTGTTGGACGCTGAAGTCTGATCAGCGCGGCACCCGAGATCAAGCTCCGGTGATCAACGATGAGTGGTCGTTTACTGCAAAGCGTTTGCCTTCGTATATTGCGCTATTCTTTTTCACGCTTTGTCATCTCTTAATATGCAGGCTACCGTCACAAACTATTCATCGTGTATCTTCGCAGGCCTATGATCAACTGGTCCGAAATTCGAAAACAGTTTCCCGTAACAGAGAAGTCTGTGTATCTCAACACGGCGGCGGCAGGCCCGTTGCCACGAACTACGAGTGATGCCGCATCTGACTACTATCGCCAGATGATGAATGATGGCGACATTCACTGGGACGAATGGCTGGCCAAACGTGAAGAGGTTAGAAACAAAGTCGCGGCATTCATCAACGCCGAACCAGACGAAATTGCGCTGACGACGAATACGTCAAGCGGCATGAACGTGATCATTGATGCGCTGGAGAATCACGGTGAAGTCATCTCCTGCGATCTCGAATTTCCTGTTTCTACCTTGCCGTGGATGAACCGGCGCATTCCGATTCATTTGGTGAAATCGGTCGAAGGGCAAGTACACCTGCAAGATATTCGCGACGCCATGAACGTGCGCACGGGTGTTATTTGTTTGAGCCATGTGCAATTTTCAAATGGCTTCCGCAGCGATTTGGAAGAATTGGGAGATGCAAAGGGTGGACATTCGTTCGTAGTGAATGCTGCTCAGTCGGCGGGCGCATTTGCGATCGACGTGAAGCGCATGAAGATCGACGCGCTTTGTTCCACCGGCCACAAGTGGATGCTGTCAGGTTATGGCAGCGGTTTCGTTTATCTGTCTCGAGAATTAATGGCGCATTCAAAGCCGCACGCTATCGGCTGGCTCAGTCTTCAGGATCCTTTCACGATGCGGAACGACGAAGCGCATCTGCGCCACGATGCCGCTGCGCGTGCCGAACTCGGTTGTCCGCATTACGGCGGCATCTTTGCCCTCGGCGCATCGGTTGATCTGATCGCAGGCATCGGAATTGAAAACGTCGAAGCACGGGCACTTGAACTGAATCGTTACCTAACCGATCGGTTGCTGGACCATGGTTGGCAGGTGCTGTCTCCGATCGGTGATGAGCGGACGCGCTCAGCAGAGACGCTCGTCGCCGCGCACAATCAGGACGAGTTAGTTGCGAAACTCGCGCGTCAGAAAATCATTGTCACGGAAAAGCCGAAGGGAATTCGCGTGGCTACAGACTTTTTTAATAATGAAGCGGATATCGATCAGTTGATTGCAGCGCTTCGCACGAACGTTAACGATTGATGCTTCAATTAGTTTCTGCGCTTTAGCTTTTTTCTGCGCAATCTACGCGAACTCTGCGACTTCGCGGTAAACCAATCCAGCAATACACTCACCGCAGAAACCCCGAGTTCGCTGAGAACGCGCGAAGAAATTCCCATTCATCTTAACGTCGCGATTTCTTTGAACGTGTTCTGCGAGCTGTCGGTTTCTTTGTCTTGCTCGAACTCCCGTTTTTAGTTGCACTACCAAAATAATTTCGCGCGAGCTTGATAAACGTTTCCATAAGCGGCGATTCGTAACCACCAATTAGTCTTGCCACTCCCAGTTCCCAGTTAATTTGCGCGCCTTCAATCCACCATCTCACCAGCCGGCCCTTTGCGACCGCGTCGCTAACGGATTGCAACGGCACAATTCCCACGCCCATATCTTCTTCGACCATGCGGCGAATGGCAGCTTGGCGGCTAAGCTCCATGGATACATGAAGCACCACGCCTGCTTGTGCGAAAAATTGATCGATCAATCGCCGCGTGTTCCCACCGCGCTCGCCGAGGATTAGTTTTTCTCCAGCCAGCGTGTAGGCACTGACTGTTTTCTGCCTGGCCAGCCGGTGGCGCGGCGAAGCAACGGCCACCAGTTGATCCTGGCTCAGTCGCTCAGTGTGAATGCCGCGCGCCTCAACGGGCAACGACACAAATGCGATGTCTAACTCGCCGTTTAGCAGTTGATGGACCAGCGCATCGCTCGTTCCTGAAACCAAACTTATATTTGCGCCACTATGTTGCTTTCGGATTTCTTTCAACAATCTCGGCAAAACATCGGTTGTGACCACGGCCGAAGCGCTACCAATACGCAAACGCCCGCGCCCACTTCCCGCCAACTCGGCAACCTCCTCGACGGCCGCATCGTGATCCCGCAGAATGTGACGCGCGCGTTGTAGCAATTGCTCGCCGGCCTCCGTTAACATCACACGACGCGGGGCGCGCACAAATAATTTGGCGCCCAGTTCATTCTCCAACTGCCGAATCTGCATGCTTATGGCGGCCTGCGTAACGTGAACTCGGTGCGCCGCGGCGGTAAACGTACCTGCATCGGCAATGGCTACAAAAGCTCTTAGTTGTCGTATCTCCATGCGCAGTCTCCCGGTATCAAGTATCGTTATTGTAATAATAAAATCTTTTAGTTTCCATTATAACGGATGGTTTCTTAGAATTCTTTAACAGGGTCCACTGGCTTGCGTGAATGGCCCGTTATTTATGCTTAGAGAAAGAAATTCAACATCTGATCTAAAAGCCCGCTACTCGAGCTTTCGCCGCGCAGTTGTTGGCGTTGATGGTGGCGGAACTAAAACTCACGCCGTGATTCTCGATCTCAATTTGAAGTTGCTTGGGGAAGGAATAGCCGGACCTTCCAATCCGCTGCGTGTCGGTGTGGTAAAGGCAGCCGCTGCAATTCGCGAGGCCGTAGACACAGCGTGCGAGGCGGCGCGCTTGAGACGAACGGACCTGGTCGCCGCGGAGGTTGGCTTGGCGGGCGTGCGCCGTCTCGAGTTGCGCGCGCGCATGCAAGACGCCTTGAAGAGCATCAGTATTGGCGAAGTGGTGATCGTCGGCGACGCTGATATTGCACTGTACGGCGCAACTGAAGGCGAGCCTGGTCTAGTCGTGATTGCTGGTACTGGTTCAATTTGTTGCGGGAGGAATGCGCGTGGCAAACAAGCTTGCGCCGGCGGCTGGGGTCCGATTGCGGGCGATGAAGGCGGCGGCGCCTGGATTGCACGTCGCGCATTGCGCGCGATCGCTCATGCGACGGACGGTCGTGGGCTTGCTACTTCGCTCAGCAATGCTGCCTGCAGTTACTTTCATGTGACCAATCCAGAGGATCTGTCGACCGCGATCTACTCTCCCTCAACAACGAACGAAGTTCTCGCCGGATTCGGTAAGTTTGTGATCGAAGCGGCAAAGGCAAAGGATCGAGTGGCCAATGAAATTCTTTTTGAAGCAGGCAAAGAACTTGGCCTGGCCGCCACCGCAGTAATTCGCAAATTAAAATTGGAGCAAGAATCTTTTCCGGTGGGCTACGTTGGCGGAGTGTTTACAGCGAGCGACGATCTGGTGCTCTCGCCCTTGGCTGATGCAATACTGAAAACCGCGCCACGCGCCCGGTTGAGGCCACCGAAATTCCCACCCGCAATCGCTGCCGCGAGATTGGCGCGTGCACATCTGAACAACATGGCGCTCGCGGTTTGAGCCTTTTGATTTTCGTAACCAGATGAATTCAGACACCTCAATCGAACTGCCAATCACCGAACAAGAAAACCCAAACACGCTTAACCTGAGCGACCTGACGGTTTCGGAAATTGTGCGATTGATGAATGAGGAGGACCAACTGGTCGCGCCCGCAGTTCGTCGGGTCCTTCCATCTATTGAAATTGCGGTCAGCGGCGTCGTTGGCAAATTGAGGAAAGGCGGCCGACTTTTTTATGTTGGCACAGGGACTTCCGGTCGCTTAGGCGTGCTTGATGCGGCTGAGTGTCCGCCAAGTTTTGGCGTCTCGCCGGAATTGGTCCAGGCAGTGATCGCGGGTGGCTATGAAGCATGTCACCGTGCAGTTGAAGCTTCAGAGGATGACTTGCAAGCGGGCGCCAATGATTTGCGCCAGCGCGGCTTTACGAAAGCCGATGCGCTCGTCGGCATCGCTGCATCTGGCCGGACGCCTTACACCGTAGGCGCCGTTACTTACGCGCGCTCTCTCGGTGCGTTTACAGTGGCGCTCACTTGTGTCCCCGCATCACCGCTTACCAAAGCTGCGGAAATCAGTATCGTGCCGGTGGTTGGACCAGAAGTGATTGCGGGCTCGACCAGACTCAAAGCTGGCAGCGCACAGAAGATGGTCCTTAACATCTTGTCGACGGCAACGCTGGTTAAGCTCGGTTACGTTATCGGCAATCGCATGACGAACTTGCAGACCCGCAACGCGAAACTCCGAGAACGAGCGGTGCGAATCATCATGGCTGAAACTGAGATTACTAAAGAAGCTGCGAGTGACAAATTAGACGCAGCCGAAGGCGATCTGCGCGCCGCTCTAGTCATGTCAAAGACCGGTTGCGAGTTGCCCGCGGCAAAAGAGGCGCTGAAAGCGTCGAATGGAGTGGTGCAGGAAGCAATTGAGCAACTTGCGCGAAGAAGATAATCGAATTGTGCGCATGAAGGTTTTGCTGGTCACGCTTTACGCAAGCAGTTATAATCACCAGCAAAATTAAGCGCCCATTTTCGGAGGAACACATGACAATCGCGAACGATTCTTTAACCAGCTCGCAGTTTGAAAATGATTTACTTGCGGCAGTGATGCAGCATTCAATGCTCAAGCACCCATTCTACGTTGCTTGGAGCGAGGGGAAGCTAACTAGAGAAGTTTTGCAGGAATATGCAAAGCAGTATTACGCGCACGTTCGCGCTTTCCCGACTTATGTGAGCGCGGTGCACTCGCATTGCGACGATCTTGAAATCCGGCAACTATTACTGGAGAACCTGATCGAAGAAGAGCAGGGCAGTGAGAATCATCCGGAATTGTGGTTAAGGTTCGCCGAGAGTTTGGGTGTAACGCGCGACGAAGTCCGGAATGCCGAGTTGTTGCCGGCAACGACGGATTCAGTTGCGCGTTTAAAAGAGTTGACACAACGCAGCGACTATCGCGAAGGTCTGGCTGCGCTGTACGCGTATGAGAGCCAGATTCCGGAAGTGGCGAAAACGAAGCGAGCAGGCTTAAGAGAGTTTTATGGAATTGATGACGAACGCGGTGTGTCGTTCTTTCGCGTACACGAAAGCATTGATATTCTCCATCAGGACGTCGAAAAACAGACTTTGGCGAAGCAGTGCCTTACTTCACTCGAACAAAGCAAAACGATCTCGGTCGCACAGGAAGCCGCGAAAGTGCTATGGCATTTCCTCGATGGTGTTTTTGACGCCTATTACAGACCGAGCAGGCCTTTGGTGGCCTAACCGTCGCGAGCTATTAGCAGTTCTTCATTCCTGGAAAAAATCTTTTAAGTTTTCTTGTTCGCCGAAGTAATAGGTGCCCGCACGACGCATATTAGAAATTAGCTTCCTCGTAATGCTTATAAATGAAAATAAGAGTCCGTTAGTTCGTCGGAAAACCCGTGCTCGTCGTTCGCCGCGTGCTTAGTAGAAGGTACTTGATTCCACTTGCTCTTGGATGCTTCCAAACATCCTGCTGTTAAAAAGGAGTCGGAACATGAAAGCCATGAAGAACACACTCGTCATTCTTGGATTGCTATTCGCCCTCAGCTCGGTTGCTTTTGCTCAGGGCACTACGTCGCGTGTCACTGGAACTGTGCTGGATGAGAAAGGCGGGGCTGTGCCAGACGCGGAAGTGACTCTGACTAATGAGGGAACTAAGCTTTCGTTTACTGCGAAAACCGAAGATAGCGGCACCTATAGTTTTCAATCCGTGCAGGTTGGAACTTACAGCCTCTCGATCGAAAAGGCCGGTTTCAAAAAGTTCGTTACAACCGGCAATGCGCTCGACGTGAATCAGCCGGCAACCATTAACGTCACTCTGAGGGTTGGTGGTATTTCCGAGGAGGTGCGTGTAGATAGTGCGGCCGAGATCGTGCAGACCAGCAGTTCAGGCAATCTGGGAAATACTATTGAGCAACGCACTCTCGAGACGTTGCCGATTGTTGGAACGCGCGGGCGTAACCCGCTGGACTTCATAAATTTTCAACCAGGTGTCGCGTCGGGCGCTAACACAGGCGGTGGCAACCATGTCAATGGCGCGCGCGATCGTGCGTTTAACTTCACCTTGGATGGCATAGATGTGAACGAAACCAGCGCTGGCGGGTCTAACTTTACGCCAATTAGAACAAACCCTGATTCATTAACCGAATTTCAAGTCGTAACGAGCAATTTTACGGCAGAACAGGGACGCAGCAGCGGCGCGCAAGTCGCGTTAATAACCCGCTCGGGAACGAACGATTTTCACGGCAACTTATTTGAGTTCTATCAAACACCGCGTTTCAATGCGAATGAGTATGAAAACAACCTCAATGGTCGGCCCAGGGGTCAGTTTGTGCAGCACATTTTTGGTGGCAGCCTCGGCGGCCCGGTATTTTTTCCGCGCTTCGGCGAAGGCGGTTCCAGCTATTACAACGGCCGGAATAAGACCTTCTTCTTCCTCAACCTGCAGCTCTTGCGAGCGACGCAGAGCATTAGCCGCACCAGAACGGTCCTGACTCAGGCCGCGCGACAGGGCATCTTTCGCTACGTGGTGGGCGGACGAAATAATCCGGCGGGAGTCAGTGGCGCTTCGGTAGATGCCAATGGCAATCCGTTGCCGGGCCTAAACATCGCCTCTTATAACGCTGTCGCTAACGATCCCTTGTGCGCGACCAATCCGACAAACTGCGGACTTGATCCGCAAGTGCTGGCTCTAATTAATCTGACACCACTACCGAATAACTTCACCGGTGGGGACGGACTAAACTATGCCGGATTTACTTTTCTGACTCCCACGATTGAAAGACAACATGATTTCACATTCAAAGTAGATCATACTTTCAATGAGCGCAACAGCATGTTTGTGCGCTATTCCCTGGGAGAGCAGGATACGGTCGGCGACTCGGGAAACGGCAATATAAATGGCGCGCTGATTGGCGGCAGTGGCGGGCCGCGCGCATTTCCTAATTCGCCGCTGAATATTAATACGCTTCGTAATCCCAAAAATCTCGCGGTTAGTTATCGCACCACCCCAACGGCCTCGCTTACGAATGAACTGGTAGTCGGGTTCAATCGTTTCACCTTCAGCTTCGACAACGCCGACCCGAATGCCAACTCCAATCCGCCGATAATCTTTAGTTGCCTCCTGGTTTCTGATACAAACTGTCTCAATATCACCAACGCGCTGGATAATAGCCCGACCATCAATAATGCTCGCAGCATACGCACCTACCAGTTGGTTGATAACCTTAGCTACTTACGCAACTCACATGCGTTTAAATTTGGAACCAACTTGAGATTTCAGCAGCACCGCGATAATCGCGGTGGCGCCGGCGGCTTGGGCATTAACCTCATAGTGGACTTCAATCGTTCAGCGAATCCTGTTCCTTCGAATTTCAACTTACCGGCTAACAGCAGCAGCGTGATCAACTCGACTGATCGCGGAAGGCTGCAAAGTTATATTAATGGCATGCTGGGACGCGTCGGCGTTTTTGGGCAGGGCTTTGTGGCCGCCAGCGATACAGCTTTTGGGCCGGCAGGAACACGATTTCCTTTTGATGCCAGATATCCTGATGCGGATTTCTATGGTCAGGACACCTGGAAGATTCGTCCCAATCTGACGTTGGACTATGGTCTACGTTGGGAGGCCAGACTATCGCCGCGCTCAAACGGAAATCCTATCCTGCGGCCAGACCAGGCGGTGCGCCTGGGCGCGCCACCGAGCAATACGTTGCGCTGGGTGCCCGGAAAATTGTTCGACAGCGATTTCAGTAATTTCGCTCCATCAGTAGGAGTCGCCTGGGATCCATTTAAAGATGGAAAGACTTCCGTCAGGTCTAATTTCCGTGTCGCCTATGACCGCTCAAACACGTTTGTCTTTTCGTCTTCCATCTTCAATACCGAGCCCGGACTTACACTTGGAATTACGAACAGTAGCTTCGGTGCAAGCCCGAACGAAGCTGGCCGTTTACGCTTTGGTTTACCGGCGCTTGCGCCGCCTGCCGGCGTTAGTCCAACCGCCCTGCGCCAGCCGGCTCCGTTCTCAACCAATAGCATTACAGTAGTGGATCCCAGTCTGCGTTCTCCGAAAACCTATGAATGGTCATTGAGCGTGCAAAGGGAAATCGGTTTTAGCACGGTTCTGGAGGTGAATTATATCGGGCGACGCGGCGTTGGTCTGTATGGAGCCTATGATGTCAATCAAGCCGATATCTTCAATAATGGTTTCCTTACAGCCTTCAATACCTTGCGGAATGATCCGAACGCTACCAGCCCGCTAATTAATAAACTGCTTACGGGCGATTCCAATAACAATGCGGGCTCAACCAGCTTTCGCTCGCAATTTTCCAGTGAACTCTCGCAAGGTTCCGTGGCCGCCGCTGCCTTATCACTGGCACAACGGACAACCAATACGGGTCAGCAGTTCATTGTGGCAAACGGCTTCAGTCCGTTCTTCTTCCAACCGTACCCACAATTTTCAGGCGGTCTCAGCGTGATAGACAGCAACGATTACTCGCGTTACAACGGGCTGCAAATAATTCTTAAGCGCCGTTTTGTGGATGGCCTAAGCTTCCAAGCAGGTTACACGCTTTCAAAATCGTTGGACACCCGCTCGTTTGACCCAACCTTTACAGTGGTAGGAAGAAACAATGCTCAATCGGCTTCCAGCACGCCTTTCGATTTGCGCAACCGCAGAATTAATTACGCGCGCTCAGACTTTGACCGGCGGCACGTCTTCCAAGCCTACGCAGTTTATGATTTGCCTTTTGGCAGAGGGCGTCATTTCCTGCGTGACATAAATCCTGTGCTTGACCGGGTAATTGGCGGCTTTGAATTAGCGGGTTTAACGGTGTGGGAGTCTGGCCGCCCCTTCACTGTCTACTCAGGAATTTTCACCGTCAGCAGCGTCGTTCAATCGCCGGCCAACTGCACGAGTTGCACAGCTAATCTGGGCTCTGTTACGCAAGAGTCAGGAACAAACTTTTTCTTCACTCAGACGCAACGCGCTAACTTCTCCGCGCCGGCGCCGGGCGAGCTGGGTAATACGGGGAGAAATCTCTTCACCGGTCCACCGCTTTTCCGCATGGATTTGACGCTGGGCAAGAAGTTTGCAATCACGGAGAAGAGCAACCTGGAGTTTAGAGCCGAAATGCAAAATGTCACGAATACTCCAGCCTTTGCTTTTCCGACGGCCACCATAACGAGTAGCACTTTTGGTCGGATTCGAGACAGCGTGGTAAGCAGTTCGCGCCACGTACAGTTAGCGCTGAAGTTCAATTTCTAACTGACGCGATCTCTGCCTCTCGTCAGTGAAAATGAAATCTTGAGCTACGGCAACCATTCAGAGCGCAGTGGCACCATTGATGTTTCCAGCAGCGGTCGTCTTGATCGTTGGCAAACGAGGCAGTTGAATGTGAGCAGCAGCAGAAACTCTATGAACCATGAAGTTCCTTCTTCAGCGTCTCAACATTCTAATCAATATGGTGAAGAGTCGCATCAGCGAATGCCGGAACGGTAAGCCTTGAAACGTTCCAACACAATTACCACGCGGCTGCGGAACGCGCGCCTGGTCCTTCCCGGACTCACAATCGAAAACTCTAGTCTGCTTATCCACGACAATCGGATCGCTTCTGTTATTGATGATGCTGCGGTTGTTTCGGGTGCTGCTGACGCTGCAATCGACCTTGAAGGCCTTACCGTATTCCCCGGTTTTATCGACATTCACATTCACGGCGCAGTGGGCGTCGACACGATGGACGCCGATGCTGACGGCTTCGCGCGCATTTCCGAATTTCTTGCCACTCAAGGCGTGACTGCGTGGCTGCCGACGCTGGTGCCTGCGCCTGACGCTGATTACGAGCGCGCAATCGCGGCCATTAATACCGCAATGAGGTCGCCGATTGGCGCGCGCATTTTGGGAGTTCACTATGAAGGTCCTTTTGTAAACACCGCACAGTGTGGCGCGCTGCGCTCGCAATACTTTCGCGCCTTCTCGAGCGATGCCGATCTCGATAGTTTGCCAATGCTGCCCAAGCCTGAAGCTGTTCACATGATGACGATTGCGCCGGAGATCGATGGCGGCATCGGTCTGGTGCATGAATTAAAACGACGCGGTTGGATCGTTTCCATCGGACATACACACGCGGAGTTCGATGTGCTCAACAAAGCTTTCAGCGCAGGCGCGCGGCATATGACCCACTTTATGAATGCCATGGCGCCATTGCATCAACGCGCGCCTGGGCCTGTTGGCTGGGGTCTCTTGCGCGACGAAGTAAGCTGTGACGTGATAGCCGATGGCGTACATCTGGATCTGCACACGTTGCAACTGATTCTAAAAAACAAAGGCGCTGACCGTCTTACATTAATTAGCGATGCTATTGCCGCCGCGGGGCTTGGCGATGGCAATTATCAGATTTGGGGTGAATCGATCTCCGTGAAGAACGGACAAACACGCAACCAGCGCGGCAACATTGCGGGTTCTGTCATCACGCTTCTCGACGCGGTGCACACAATGCAGTCGCTCGGCGTTTCTGAAGTTGAGTTAGCGCGAATGGGTGCGACTAACCCGGCGAAACTGCTGGGCATCGACAGCGACTGTGGTTCGATCGAAACAACCAAGCGAGCCGATGTTGTAGCGCTGGACCAGCAGGGAAAAGTGGTGTTGAGTATGGTAAATGGTGAAACCACTGTTTCGCCTGGCTGACTTGGCTCACAAAATTATTTTGAACACAAACACCATGTCCGCTATTTTGCGGTTGCACCAGAACCGCCATCTGATACATAGTTAGCGCACCGGACGTTCGATTATTATTTGCGACGACCGTCTTCGTTCTCTGGCTGCTACTGCGGCAAGCGTCTCCCCAGAAAATTGTTAGCTAAAACATCCAGCAGGTTATGCGCTTGACGTCTGGTATTTCGAGAACTGCCACGATATGCGTTTTGACTTTGACATGCGCGCTTTGTTGCTCGCCCATATTTGGACAAACGCCCGATCGTCGCCGGCAGGACCAAACCGACGTGTTGCGAGTCTTTACGGAGCTCGTGCAAACGGACGTGATGGTTTTCGATAAGCAGGGTCATTTCTTCGATGGATTAAAAAAGGAAGACTTTGAACTGCGAATCGACGGCCAGCCAAAGCCCATCGATTTTTTTGAACGCGTGACAACCGGCAGTGCGACGGAAGAATCTCAACTCGCAGCAGCCCGCGGCTCTTCCGACCGAACCAAAACCAACGAGACTATTGCGCCGGTGCCTCTCGATCGCGGCCGCCCGATCTTTTTTTACCTCGATGATCTGCATCTTGATTTAACCAGTCTGAATGCTGCCAAAAAGCTAATTAGCGAATTCATCGACAAGCAGATGGGCCAGAACGATGAAGTTGCGATTACCTCGGCCAGTGGTCAAATCGGATTCCTACAACAACTCACGGACAATAAAGCCGTACTTCATGCAGCGCTCGACCGCCTGAAGTTCCGTCCTTACACCGTTCGGGATTTCGATCGGCCGCCAATGACCGAATATCAGGCGATGCAGATCGAAAGATATGACCGCGACATAACGGATTACTTTGTAGAGCAGACCATGGTCCAAAACCCGGGGTTGACTCGCAATGTAGCGGAAGCACAGGTGCGCACGCGTGCACGCATCATGCTTCAGCAATCCGACCCCATTACGATGGCAACTCTGGCGGGCCTGGACGTATTAGTTCGCTCGGCAAACAGACTTTCGGGTCGAAAACTCGTTTTTTTTATTTCGAGTGGATTCTTTCTCAATCCCCAGGCCAATTCGATTGGCCGGATTCAGCGAATCACCAGCGTGGCGGCGCGAAACGGCGTGGTTATTTACTCGATGGATGCGCGCGGATTGGTTACCGGTCTTCAGGATGCCACTTCGCCGGCGGCTTTTGACGTGACGGGCAGATTGGAGCGCTCATCGCTCGGTGAATTGGCAGCCTCCCAGGATGCATTAAATGCCCTGGCTCACGATACGGGCGGAAAGACGGTTTTCAATACGAACGCGCTCGGTCTCGGCTTGACACGAGCCTTGAAAGAGACCTCTGTCTATTATCTTTTGGCTTGGAAGCCGGAAGGCGAGACGCAACACGCAAGCAAGTTTCACCGCATCGAGGTGAAAGTTATTGGCAGGCCGCAACTGACAGTTCAGGTCAGGCGCGGTTTTTTTGATGTCGAGCCCGAGCCCATCGCCGCAAAGCTGAGCAAGGCAAAAGAACCTGAGCAGAACAAAGCAGCCGAGGAAGATCTGCGTAAGAAACTGGCCGGTACTTTTCCGGAACGCGCAATTCCGATTTCGTTGAATTTGAGTTACCTCAACGTTTCGGACAAGGGTTGGCTACTCACTACTATGATGGAGGTGCCAAGCGCTTTTCTTACCTTTGAACCAGTCGCCGGGAAACAGGTGGCTGCGGTTGAAGTAGCCGGAGTCTTTTTCAACGACCGCGGCCAATCTGGCGGATCATTCACGCAACGGTTAACGCTTGAGGCTCAAGCTGACTATGCCTCCGGTCGTGGCAATGTAACGTATTCCCACCCATTGTTTCTGCAGCCGGGGTTATATCACGTGCGCGTAGGGGCACGCGATTCGAAGAGTGGCCGCATCGGCAGCGCGCATGATTGGATTGAAATTCCCAATCTGAAGCCGACCCAGCTGGGCTTAAGCAGCGTGTTAATCGGCACCCGCCCGCTCGCAAACTCAAACGGCTCTGCGGGGATAAGCGAGCTCATCACTAACTCATTGGAAGTGAATATTTCACACCGCTTCCAACATGACAGTAACTTGCGATTCGTGATGTACATTTACAACGCCGCGATCGCACCAGCGCCTGACTCAAAACCCGACATCGCTTTCCAGGTGCAAATGATTCGGGACGGCCAGCCGGTGGTCACTACTGCGTTGAAGAAAATTTCAACCGACAACATCACTGACTTTTCCAAAATACCCTACGCCGCAGAGATGACACTTGCCGGCCTACCTGCCGGACGTTACCTGATACAAGTGACGCTGATTGATAGAATTTCAAAACAGAGCGCTATGCAACAGACGCGGTTTGAAATCGAGTAGCTGTTAAGTAGTTGGATCGCCTGACCATCGTTTGACCAAACCCTGGAAGCCAACCAAAGAACAACTGATCGCCGCCGAGGGTAAGACGGTTCGCGACGTGATCGCGCCCGGACTACGAGTTCTTTTTTGCGGCATCAATCCCGGTCTGTACACGGCTGCCGTTGGCCATCACTTCGCGCGGCCGGGCAATCGTTTCTGGCCGGCTCTATTCGCAGCCGGCTTCACTGATCGTCTGCTGTCCCCCTTCGACGAACGTGAACTACTTGCGAATGGCTATGGCGTCACTAATGTGGTGATGAGGGCAACAGCGACTGCCGATCAAGTCACCCGCAGTGAGTTGCGCGATGGTGGAAGGCGGCTGGCCGCCAAAGTTAGACGTTACAAACCAAATTTTCTTGCGGTATTGGGAGTGGGTGCTTACCGCGCCGCCTGGGACAAACGCGCGGCAACGATCGGACGACAGGAAGAGATGATTGGCGAAACGATTGTCTGGGTGCTGCCTAATCCGAGTGGCCTGAACGCACACTACCAACCAGGAGATTTGCAAAGACTCTTTTCGAAACTCAAAAGCGCTGTTGACGCTCAACAATTGCTTGAGGTTTAGTCAGTGCTTTATCAAGACCTGAAGTTGACTGGCAAGACTTGGGTTGAGCGTTTTGAGTGAATCGTATGCCTGCTGAGCCCCGGCCCTATCGTTAATCGCAATGTAAGTTAGACCAAGATTGTAATGCGCACCGGCCAGCTGTGGCCTCAGTTTCAGCACTGCTTTGTAAGCTTCAATAGCTTCTGAATAGCGCTTGCCGTTGTAAAGGGCCAGGCCCAGATTAAACAGAGCGGCTGCATTTGTCGGCTCGATCTCCGCGGCCTTTTTCAAGGCATCGGCTGCTTCGCCATACTGCTTCAAACCGTTGTAGGCATTTCCGAGATTTTTGTAAGCGTGAGACAGAACCTCATTTCTGTTTTGCAGTCCCTGCTTATAAGACTCGCCCGTTTGTCCCAGCAGCGTGATTGAGCGTTGACTTGCGTCGATAGCTTCCGGATAACGCTCGGCATGTGCGTAGGCAAACGCGAGGTTGTTGTAAATCTCCGCGTCGCTCGGATCGTATTCGAGCGCTTGCTTGAGAGTGTCGATGGCTTCCGGAAAACGATTCAACTGAACTAACGAAAAAGCCAGCGGTTGGTAGACTTCACGATAATCCTTTTTCAGTTTGAGCGTTTGTTGATAAGCGTTGACGGCATCCTGGAAACGCCCCTGGTCCAGATAGACATTGCCAAGACCGGCCTGCGCGCGCGCATCATTGGGATCTTGATGGGCGGCAAGTTTGTAATTAACTTCCGCTTCAGAGTAGCGCGGTGTGGCAGCGCTGCGAGCGGCGTTGGCTTTGGCGATGGTCTGCTCCTGCACGTTCACAGTTGGACGCGTTCGCGGTCGAGCCTTAGTGGATACCGTGCCACCGCCGGC
>JBDUCB010000427.1:0-16081 GCA_040003695.1 bacterium | reverse complement strand
GGCAAAGTCAGAGACTTGCCGCGCACCCGACGGCAGAGCCCGACAAGCGGCGAGGGTCTTCCTTTGAACTGTGAAATCTGCGTAATCTGTGGATAAGGATTTTGCGGAAGTTACTCAAATTGTTTCTTGAATTCCTCGAACTGTTGCTGAAGTCTGCGAACCTCCATCGTCAATGTCACTACTTCTTGTTCAAGTTTTTCAATTCGTTCCGAATCGCCTCCTCTTCGCCTGCTCGCTGCTGATGCCGGTGCGGCGTCCCCAATAGCTTCGATGCTCGGCTCTCCGGACAGCAGATGAGCATAGCGTACTTCTTTTTGACCCGGCTGGCGCGGCAGGCGTTTGACGATCGGATCAGGTTCTCTGCTTATCAATGCATTCAGGGTCGCATCAACTTCTTCCAAACCGGAAAACTCATGCAGCCGAAAGCCGCGGGTCGTGAGTTCGCCTGTGGTCTGCGGTCCGCGCAGCAACAGTACGCACATCACCGCTAGTTCCGCGGCGCTCAGGTGCAACACTTCCGTCATCACGTGTTTGTATTTAGGCACGCGGCTAGTGCTGCCGTAAAAGACGTATGTAAGGTTCTTTTCGCGCAAACTTTCCAGCGCTTGCGCCACTTCGGCTTCTGAATAAGAGGTGACTGGAGTGCGATTATTTTTCTGATTGCACGCGAGCGTCAGCGAGTTGAGCGTCAACGGATAATACTCGGGCGTGGTCACTTGTTTCTCAACCAGCGAGCCAAGCACGCGCGTTTCGATGTCGGTTAGTATTGTTATCATGTATATGGAATCGTAGCGCAAACTGTCAGTTTGCGAAAACTTCAAATTCTTGCAACGAACCAGAAACCATGAGCTACCCAGGTTCCTTGCCTTGACACTTCATGAGTTGGAAACTTACCGATCGTCGTGAGCCACTTCGATTATCGGCCATCCTATCGTAGAAATCTTCCACATATTCAACCACCTGGTGCGACTTTCTTTGTCACATTTCATCTTGCAGGTTCTCTTCCCAGAGACGTCATCGTGCAGTGGAACAACGAACGACGATGGCTCGAACACGTCGCCCGAGACAATCCCGTCCATTACCAGCGAGTCAAAGCGGATTTCGAAAGGCTCTGGTTCGCCAAGTTTGAAGTGATATTGGCTGGCGCAAAAGACGGCCCGCTTTGGTTGAATGATGAAAGAGTTGCAGGGATCGTTGCTGACAGTTTGCACTATAGAGATGGAAAGGTTTACAGGCTCGATGCGTTTTCAATCATGCCTAACCATGTGCACACGGTTTTCAAACCACTATCGATTATTCGAGATGGCTCGCAGAAAAATCTTGCACTGATTGGCGCTGACCCCAGTGACCTCGAATACCATTCCTTAGCTAAGATTAGGCAGTCGCTGAAAGGATACACGTCATATAAGACCAATCGCATACTCGGTCGCCAGGAGGAATTCTGGGCACATGAAAGTTACGATCATTACGTTCGCGACGACGAAGAATGGCAGCGGTTAATTCGTTACACCGTAAACAACCCAGTCAAAGCCGGCTACAGAAAGCATTGGCGGGAATGGAAGTGGAACTATCGGCGGACATAAGCATCAAGACCTTAAGGCAGATGCGTGCAACACTCTCAGTCGGCTCGCAAAGAACGATCGCAAACTAACAGTTTGCGTTACACGTCTTTCGCGCAGCGGAAGCCGGAAACCATCCAGCGCTCGTGCGCATGGAAAAAATTTCGGTAGGTTGAACGGATATGAATCTGCGGCGTAGCGAAGGAACCGCCGCGCAGGACTTTCTGGTTAACAAACCACTTGTCGTTGTATTCATCAAACTCGGATTTGAATCCGGGATAAGGAACGTAATCCGAAGTTGTCCATTCCCAAACGTCGCCGATCATTTGGTGACAGCCATAGCTATTTTGGCCGTCGGGAAATGAACCAATCGGCGCGGGCGACCACAAACCATTCTCAAACAGATTTGCCCTTGAGGTATCGGGCTCGGAGTCGCCCCAGGGAAACGCGATCAGTTCGCCGGTGGTTGCGTCAGTGCAGGCAGCTTTTTCCCATTCTGCTTCCGTTGGCAAACGTTTGCCGGCCCACTTCGCAAACGCCGAAGCTTCGTAAAAACTCACGTGTGAAACGGGTTCGTTTCCTTTGTTCTTGGCGCTATGCAATCCGGCGAAGTCGCGGATCATCCACTCGCCATCGTGAAGCTCCCAATAGAGCGGCGCGCGCCATTGTTCCTGATTAACAACTTCCCACCCTTCGGAAAACCACCAGCGAAAATCCTGATACCCATTGTCGTGAATGAACTCGAGATAATCGCCGTTGCTTACAAGCGCGCGATCGATCGCAAAGTCTTGCAGGAAAACCTGGTGCGCGGGTTTCTCATTGTCGAAAGCAAAATCATAATTGGAAGGGCTTTGGACTTTGGACTTTGGACTTTGAACTTCATTTCCGTAACCCAGCCAGAACAATCCGCCCTCAATCTCAGCCATGCCTTCAACAGTTGTTAATGAAGCGGGTTTGTCCTTAATTCGCGCGTCAAACTGATCCGCGAGCAGATGCTTGATGTCGTAAACCAACAGTTCCTGGTGTTGCATCTCGTGCTCAAGACCGAGCCGCACCAGCGACAGAACAGTTTTCGCGTCGCGATGCTCCTCGATCGTTTCTAGAAACCGGAGCATATGTTCGTCGACGTGATTACGATAGGCGACAGTTTCGCGGACGGTAGGGCGCGAGCGGGTACCGCGCTTGGGCCGCGCTATCCGTTCGCCGAAGCCTTCGTAATAGGAGTTGAAGTAAAAGAGAAACTCTTTCGCGTACGGTTGATAACCCGCTTTATAAGTTTGCAGAAGAGTTTCGAAGAACCAGGAGGTGTGACCAATGTGCCAGCGTGGCGGACTCATGAATTCTGCCGTCTGGATAACGTAGTCCTCAATCTCCAGCGGCGCCACGATTTCCATCGTCCTTGCACGCACGTGCTGGTAGAGCTGAGTTATAGCTAGTAAATCCGAGGCCGCGGTTGTTTGAATTGTCGAAACCATAGATGTCTTCCAGTTAGAGACTTGAGAATAACCCGAATCGGTATCATCAACCAAAATGGGACAACACCGCAGCATTCATCCACGAATAGATCCGGCCAAATAATTTGATAAAAGAAACTAGGCAACGAGCCGGCGAAGCCGGCGGAAGAATTTAGCCCCAGGGTGAACGAGCGAAGCGAGCGGAACCCTGGGTTGCTACAGGAAAGAGGAGACCGGATGGATACATCTGTCGCCCGCTAAAGCGGGCTCAACAATCTTCAGGGCGACTGATCCCCGGGCACGCCCGGGGCTACTGCCTTCCGCCATCTTCGATGGCTGGTTGAGCAGTTTCTTGCGCGATGCACCAGTTTGCAACGCGAGCTGAAGACAATAAAACGAAGTACGTTAGCTAGGAATTCTTAACCACAATTGAACACGCAGTTTGTTTCTGGACCCTTCCGATTAAGTCGGCTCGCGAATAATTTTGGCGGAGCCGGTGCAATAAATCATCCGCACGATCCGCCGCGATTGAGATCAACATGCCGCCTGCCGTTTGCGGATCGTAGAGCAACTTCACCAGATTCTCATCAACGGTCGCGTCGATTTCGATGTCTTCGCCTATGTACTCGCGGTTCGTCTTGTCGCCGCTGGTCAGCATGCCCCCCGACGCGAGCTCCAAAGCGCCATCAAGCAAAGGAACTACGCCAGCATCGATCTCAATCGTGACCTGACTTGCACGAGCCATCTCCCACGCGTGGCCAAGCAGGGAATAGCCCGTCACGTCCGTCGCACCCTTCACATTAAATTCACGCATTGCCTCAGCGGCAAAGTTTCCCGCCGTCAGCATAGTTTCAACCGATGCCGCGACGATTGCCTCTGAAGCCTTCGCAAACTTGATCCCGCTGGAAATCACTCCCGTGCCGATTGGTTTCGTCAGGATGATCACCTCGCCTGGACGTGCACCCGCGTTGCTCGCAATCTTTGCCGGGTCAATCACGCCAGTGACGGCATAACCGAACATTATTTGTTCGTTATCCACACTGTGCCCGCCAATCAAAGTTACACCGTATTTATTCAGTGTCTCTAATCCGCCGCGCATAATGTCGCCAAGTATTGACGGCTCAACGCCCTTCTTGGGAAAACATGTGATGGCAAGTGCCGTGAGTGGCGTGCCCGCCATCGCCCATACGTCATTGATCGAATTCAAAGCGGCAATTTGTCCGTATACGAATGGGTCGTCAACGATAGGCGTAAAAAAGTCTACGGTTTGCACGATCGCGAGGTCGTCGCGCAGTCGATACACTCCGGCATCGTCGGCTTTGTCAAAGCCAATCAGCAGATTCTCGTCTTTGGGCTGTGTTGGTAGCCCGCTCAACACCTGAGCGAGTAAGCTCGGTGACAGCTTAGCCGCTCAACCAGAGCACGAAACCATTTCGGTCAGACGCATCTGTTCTTCTCCTTTCGACAAGTTGACTGCTAAAGGCCATCAGCCTTGCATCGGGGCTATGATATTGTCAACTTCGATCTCCAGGGGAAAAACCATCTTTGCATTTCGACTTTGCATCCCAAACGCGTAAACCGGAAATAGCCCGCGCTGCCCCAAGCATGGGTTCGTAAACACATTCGAATTGAGGAAATGAGCGATGAAAAATCTGGGTTGCCTCTTAGGTCTGCTGTTAGGCGTTCTTTTGACAGATGCGCTGCCAACTTCGGCTCAGGATGCAGGATTAGTTCTCCACTGGGACTACGACCGCCACGCGCCGCTCGAAATTAAAGAAATTGGCTCAGAGCGTCGAGGCGATGTCACAATTCATGACCTCACGTATGCGAGTCCGAAAGGTGGACTGGTGCCGGCCTATCTGGTAGTGCCGATGAAGGGGAAGCGTCCGTTTGCCGCCGTCATCTGGGGACACTGGTACTGGAACAACTCGCCGATGCGTAATCGCAAAGAGTTTCTCGATGAAGCGGTGGCACTCGCCCAGACGGGAGTAGTGTCTTTGTTGACTGATGGACCAATTGCGCGACCTGGTCATGTGGAAGACAACGATCCGCTAAGCGACCAGGGAAAACTCGACCTTGTCCAACAGGTAGTCGATATGCGTCGTGGGGTTGACTTACTGCTGGCTCGCAAGGATGTTGATTCGAAACGCATTGCCTACGTTGGGCACAGCTACAACGCAGTGGTAGGAGCGATTCTGAGCGGTGTTGAAAGGCGGTTTAAGGCGTTTGTCCTGATGGCTGCCACGATGTCGGACGAAATCAGTTTGAAAACGACCGAATACCAGGCGTTTCGGCAGAAGATAGGTGCGGAAAAATTCGATGCGTTTATGGCGAAGTACTCATGGACGGATCAGGGCAAGTATGTTTCCCATGCGGCGCCGGCGGTTGTATTTCTTCAATATGGCTCACAAGAGAAGTTCTTAACGCCAGAGCGAGCGCGACTGTATGCGGCTGTCGTGAGCGAGCCCAAACGGTTTGAGCTGTACGATGCGCTGCACGCACTTAATGCCGCAGCCCGTCGCGACCGCATAGCTTTTCTGACTGAGCAATTGAAGCGTAAGCCTTTGCCTGCCGCAGTGATCGCAGGTGTCCCAGATCTTTTCCAGCCGGCTACTCAGAACTAACGCTTACAGTGTCGTGACGCGCCCAAAACAAAACATTCGCATCGGACCTGCCGGCTGGTCTTATAAAGACTGGGAAGGCATCGTCTACCCGCAAAAGCCCGGAGCGAAATTTGATCCGCTCGAATATCTCGCCAGATTCTTCGAGACCGTTGAAATCAATAGTAGTTTCTACCGGCCGTTCACCCCTGCCACTGCGAAATCCTGGGCCCAACGCGTAGCGTCTGCAAAAGAATTCTTATTCACTGCAAAACTCCATCGAGTTTTTACACATGAACGCGGAAAAGCGACTGATTCGGACGAGAAGTTGGTGCGCCCAGGATTGGACGAGTTAGCGAGCGCCAATAAACTGGGAGCCGTGCTGCTCCAGTTTCCCTGGTCATTTAAAAACACCGATGAAGATCGTGTCTATTTGGCGAAGTTGCTGGATCGCTTCAAAGATTATCCGTTAGTGCTGGAGATCAGACACTTGTCCTGGAACAATCCGCAGATTTACGAATGGCTGGAAGAAGCTCAAGTGGGAATTTGCAACATCGATCAACCGCTCTTCGCAAGATCGATAAAACCCGGTGCCCATGCAACCTCGCAAATTGGGTACGTCAGACTGCATGGAAGAAACTATCAGGACTGGTTTCGGGAAAAGGCTCCGCGAGATGATCGTTACAACTATCTCTATTCACTTGATGAGCTTGAACCATGGATAACAAGGATAAAGGAGATAGCAAAGAAGACGCGCGAATCTTACGTGATAACCAACAACCACTTTCGCGGGCAGGCGGTGGTTAATGCGCTGGAGATCAAGTCCACGCTACGTGAGGAACTAGTAACCGCCCCAGCGCCACTCCTTCAAAAGTATCCACGTCTCGCGGATTCGGCGATGCCCGAGACAAACGCAGAAGAACCAAGGCTCTTTGAGTAGGCCCTCACCTCATGACCCTGCGAAGTGTGTAGCCGAAATTTTCTCCTTAGCTCGCTGCGGTTTGCGCGATCATTTGCGCAAAAGAAACCGGCAAACCATCGGGATCGATGGCCACGGCTAGCTTGATTCCTTCGCCTTCGCGTTGCGTCGGCGGCATTACAAATCTGATTCCTTTGGTTTTTAATTCTTCGTACGTCTTCTCGACGTCGTCGACATTGAAGCCAATTGAGCAACTGCCTGCCTGCTTTGACGGATCGCCAGTGGGCGGACCCTGGCTAGCGACTCCGCCGCCATGAAGCGCCAGTGTAGTTGTTCCGGTTTGAAACTCCGTCCAGTCTGGCGATTGAAATTTCAAAGGGATCCCAAGTTTGTCGCGATAAAATTCCACCGAACGCTGCATCTCGGAAACAACCACCATCGTATAGTCGAGTTGCTTAAACATTTTTTCCTCCTCGCCGCTTTTTTGCGGCATTGCCGGCCCCCAGCGCAACAATCACATCAAACTCGTCCTTCGTCAGCGGCATCACTGAAAGTTGTGATTGTCTAATCAATGGCAGTTGGCTCAACCGCTTGTCGTAACGAATAGCAGCCAGCGGCACCGGATTCTTTAGTTTTCGAATTGGCTTTAAGTCCACGGCGACCCACTGCTCGTCATCAGCAGTTGGATCCGGATACGCGGGCTTTAATACTTCGGCCAGACCAACGACCGCTTTGTCTTTTCCCGAATGATAAAACAACACGGATTCGCCTGTCGTCATCTGGCGCAGGTTATTGCGCGCCTGATAATTTCTGACGCCGCTCCAATCGGTCTTGCCGTCAGCGACAAAATCATCCCAGGAATATGTCTCAGGCTCCTGCTTCACCATCCAGTAGCTACCTTTTTTGCGGGTTGTGCTCTTTTTTGGCATAACGAGTTGTCCGGAAAGGCGCGCAAGCCTAAAATCCTCGCCTTGAATATTACAAAACTGGAGTAAAACTATGCTGAAAGAAGGAGCTGTGGCCCCTGACTTTACTGTAAAAGACGCAAATGGTGAAACCGTCCGGCTGAAAGATCTTCGCGGTCAAAAGGTGGTGCTCTATTTTTATCCCAAAGACGATACGCCCGGATGCACGAAAGAGGCTTGCGCGTTTCGCGATGCGTTTGCTGACTATAAGAAGCGGAACATTAAGGTGCTCGGAGTTTCTTTGGACAGTGAGGCTTCGCATAAGAAGTTTGCCGCCAAATACAAACTTCCCTTCACATTGTTAGCCGATACCGATCATGCAATCTCTGATGCCTATGGAGTTTACGGTCAGAAAAAGTTCATGGGCCGCAGCTACATGGGAGTGAACCGCATGACCTTTCTGATCGACGAAAAAGGCAAAATCAAAAAGGTGTTTGAGAAAGTCAAACCGGAAGATCACGCGCAGGAAGTGCTGGCCGCGTTTTAATAGCAATTTGCATGTATTAAAGCGATCCGAGATCTGATACATGCATTGTCGGATCTCAAATCAATTAGACGCAGGAATCTAGATCTCAGATTTCAGATCTCAGAAATTCAATACTAGGCTGCCACCCAGCCGCCAATTTTTTCCGTTTCGCCTTCCGGCTTCTTGCCCGGCATTAAGCCGTGCAAGGCGCTAAACGAACTGGGAAGGTCTCGCTTGCGTTGCGGCAAATTGGCGCTCTCTTCGCGCGCGAGCATCGCCTCAGGTGATTCGCTAATGAAGTAGAGACGAGTGTTGTTAACTGTTTGCGTTTTGATTTCACGCGTCCACAGCAGCAAATTCGCGATCGCATCACCGATCTCGTCTTTACCCAATCGTGTTTCGTGGGCGATCTCTTTTTGCGTGCGCGCGCCTTTTTTGATTGCTTCTCTGACGCGTTCGATCGGCGATAGTCTACTCAACACACGGGGAAACATTGTTGAAGAGTTAACGTCTTCGTTCAAGAGTGCACCGTTAGAATCCAGGAGTGGTTGACTGACATAACGCTTGCGCGCTGACCGGTACTCTTTCAGTGCGCGTCTGCTTTCCGTCACTTTTTTCCGGATACAACTTTTGCAGTAAAGATTTCTCCCATCTTTGCGGGCACGGCAAACGCCAAATTCCGACAAAGGCAATTGCTGGGAACAAATTGGGCAGTTCTTGCCCGAATCAACCCGTTTTTCGGTCATTTTCAGGGGCTCCAATCGGCACGATCTCTTAAGAATCTCCGCTGGAAGAAACACTTCGCGCGTGGTCCGGGCCTTGATAGTAGCTCCCGACACCGCAAATTGGCGTTGAGTTGATTGGTGGCAAACCCGCGTCTTAACAACGCAGGAATATCTCCTGGGCTTGTCTGAGCAGCTTCATTTCGTATGAAGGGGCGCTCATCTTTAACACCTGATCGGGGAATCGCGTAGCAGGTCAGCGGGGCATGCAAAAATTTATAAGAGCTATTAACCTACGACACGTTCAAGAAATATCAGGCCCGACATCAACGCTTCTCTCCGGCAAATCATCGCTTCCAAACGAGGGAGTCGCATTATAGTGATCCGAAAAGTTTTTGCAACTGCTTTCTCGATCGATGATGGTCCATCAATGCACTTGCATAAATTTTTTTCGTTTGTGCACTAAGTTGCGAATTTGAAAATGCAAACAACTCTCTCATGAGAGGATAGATGATCACATAAAGAAAACTCTAAACTGTAAATTGACGACCCGGTGAAAGAAACTGTTCCCGCGCACATCAAAATTCTTTCGGAAAATGGAGCTTTATTCAGTGAGTACAAACCGTTCGCCGTCTGTATCGCGCAATACGTTCGATTAGCCGACGCCTGGTCCTACCATTAGTAGCTTTCCAGGCAACGATTCTATCCGCGAAGAAAGAGGTTATGTTGAAGTGCGCGAAGATAAATTATTTTGAACGAGAAGTTCCTCGAATGGAGAGTGCGCGACGTGAATTTGTTTCCTCGTAACGCAATAGAAAAACAAGTCGCGCAATGGAAACACAACGTGTCTGAACGTTGAACAGTGAAGGTGTGTTGCGTTTTACAGCGTTTCAAATCCGTCTAGCGATCTTCCAGACGATAAACAAACTTTAGTCCTGACCAGATGTCGTTTACGGCGCAAACTTTTACGTCAACCAGGCCGGCATCGAGCCCAATGTGGCGCACACTATTATCGGAAAGATCGGTGGCCACACCAGATGCTTTTTTTGGCCAGGCGATCCAAAGCATTCCATTTTTCGAGAGTTTGCTCGCAAGCCGGGAAAACTCTGTTTTCAGCGTTTGTTGTGAATCAGCGAACAAAACGATTAGATCGAGCGGTTTAGTTAAGGGCGCCATGATTTTTACGTCATTGGGTAGAGCACCGAGTTCTTTCCAAAATTCCTTTGGCGGATTCACTAATCCGGCGCGAAAACCTTCTTTGAAGCCCAGCTTTTTTGCCAATGGCTTTCCTGAATAACCTGCCATATCGCTAAATCCTTTTTGGACGTGGATTCTTCAAACCTGTTTGTAGTTTGCTGTTTACCTCTCGTACAACCCGTGGCGCCAGCGCACGCTCATGTTCCTGCAAGAATGTGCGAACGGATGCGGGATCGCGCTTCGATAGTTCGCGCAGTGCCCACGATAAAGCCTTTACTACCATGTCGTCACGGTCGCTGATTAGCATTCGGCAAATGATTAGCGTGCGTTTGCTGTCGCCGCTGCCGCCGCGGGCTCTATTGTTTAGCGGCACGGTACTGACTACGGCAGCCCGTCTCCACCAGCGGTCCCGGGAACGAGCCCAGCGTCGAATAAGATTGTCGGAGACTTGGCCCTCGCGCCATACGGGTCCTGCCAGGTAACACGCAAACGTATCGACCTCGCTCCAGCTATCGTTTCCCTGACCTAAACTTTCCAACGACTTGGCTTTAAGACTCTGCAATGCCTTGCGATGATGCTGTATCAACTCGTACGCGAAGAATCTGGGAACTATGTGCGACTCGCGTATAAGTTTTAGAGCGAGAGCGAGAATTAACTCAGGTGGCTTTTCCGCCAGCTGCTTCGAAAATTCACGCCGTACACCGCGAATTGCCTCGATATCACGGCGCGCCAGCGCGCGCAGGCGAGCGCGAATGTGTTCTTCGAGATCATTAACTTCCTTTGCGCCAAATTTCTCAGTCTCAGTTTGGCGCGAGTTTCTCGTTATCGGACTTTTTGTTACCACAACTTCAAAAGTTTCCACCAAGCGAAGCCGAAGATGACCCAGATGGGAATAGTGATTAGCGAAACAATCAGTCCCAATGTCCACCAGGTGCGTTGTTTCACATAACCGGCGCCGAAGTAGATTGGGGCGGGAGTTGTTCCAAAGTGAGTCAGCGACGCGTCGAGGTTCGAAAAGTATGCCAACGACAAGACTGCAAGATATGGCGGCGCGCCGGACGCAAGAATTACCACCAGAAAAGGAACATACATCGCGGTTGCGTGTGCGGTGATGCTGGCGAATCCGTAGTGTGCGTAGAAATAAATTAGCAGAAGCAAGCCGAGCGCCAGCCACCACTTCCATCCAAGTGTAAAACTGGCGGCTGCTTCAGCGAAACGTTTGGTGATGCCTGTTTCTCCCAGCGCTTCGGCCATGCGAACGAGTCCGCCGTACCAGATGAAGACGTCCCAAGCCCCGCGCTCGCTGACAACGTCCTGCCAATTCAGGACGCCACTTAACAAAAGAACGCAAATTCCCAAAAGCGCGACTGCGGCGTAGTTGATGCCATGCAGCGCGGTCGTCATCCATAGGGTTGCAACCAGTGCAAAAACAATCAACATGACTTTTTCGCCGCGACTAGTACGCCCCATTCGTTTTAGTTCATCGGCCGCGAACTGCGCGGCTGCAGGCGTATGCTTTATTTCAGGCGGAAAGATTCGATAAAGCGCGAAGGGCACGACGGCAAGAGAGATAAGCCCTGGCACTGCTCCCGCAAGGGCCCAGCGCGCGTAAGTCAGTTCGATGCCCGTCACTTGCTGTGCAAATTTGGAAATCAAAACATTTGAAGCCTGGCCGGTGAGAAACATGGCGCAGACGATGACGTCACACTGGTAGATCAGCGTCATCAGAAAGGCACCCAGACGGTTAGCGGTTTCACCCGGTCTCGAGTCGTAAGCTTCGGAAAGACTTTTGACCACGGGAAAAATGATGCCGCCGGCGCGAGCTCCATTTGATGGAATAAACATCGCCAACAACATGTCTGTGGAAATCAGGGCGTAACCCAAGCCAAGCGATTGTCGGCCGATTGCACGAATGAAAATGAAAGCGATGCGGCGGCCAAGTCCGGTCTTGATCATTCCCCGAGACATGAAAAATGCTGCCAACACAAGCCAAACGATCGGATCGGCATAACCGGCCAACGCTTGTTCAATCGGCAGCGTTCCGGTTAAGGCCAGCGCCGCAATGCCGATCAGCACCATAGCGCCGCCGGGCACAGGCCTGACGATTGAGCCAGTAATAGTCGCAACAAAAATTGCCAGTAGGTGCCAGGATTGAGGAGTGATGCCGCCGGGAGGTGGTATCAACCAAATGCCAACACAAACGACCACCACGATCGCCCACTGTGCCAGGCGATTTCCTGATCCCGATTCGAAATGAGAATCAACCAATGAAGTTTCAATGGAGGTGTTGCGAAATTCTGTTGGTTCCAATAGCAATCCTTCCAAGTGTCAAGGGCCAGCTTGCTAGAGCGCGCGATACTATTACGTTAGAATCAGTTAACTCAAGGTTTGCTATTGTGAATAAAGTTTTTAGTAAGGTCTTGCCGCGGTGACCGACTCATTGCGCTACACAAACCATTTGCCGCCGGCATTCGTAAATATTCCTGAGTCGAGCAATACTAATGAAGCCGCCTGATAAAATTAAATCGAGTGAAATCACACCACAGGAAACCTATCTAAATCGCCGTCAGTTCATGCGCGGCGCCGTCCTGGTTGGAACTACAGTCGCAACCGGTCTTCTTTATCGAAAACTCAATTTACCAGCCGTTGAAAAACCGAACGGCGAGGCACTAGTAACCATTGCAAAGTCAGGCGCTGCCGATGCGGCGCGCAACGGTTTTATTACAAACGAGAAACTGACTGCTCTTGAAGACATCACTAATTACAATAATTTCTACGAATTCTCGACCAATAAGCAGGGCGTAGCTACTGAGGCCCGCGGGTTCGTTACAAAACCCTGGAATGTTTTAGTCCGAGGTCTAGTGAATAAGCCCACAACGTTTGGCCTAGAAGAGCTTTTGAAGTTTCCGCTTGAGGAACGCATCTATCGTTTGCGCTGCGTGGAACGCTGGTCAATGGTGATTCCCTGGATCGGCTTTCCGCTTGCCACGCTGCTTGAAAAAGTGGAGCCCACCGCGCAAGCAAAATACGTTGCGTTCGAGACGCTTTACGATCCTAAGCGCATGCCGAATCAGTCGACCGGAGTACTCGACTGGCCTTACGTGGAGGGGCTTCGCTTGGACGAGGCTATGCATCCCCTGACGATATTGGCAACAGGGCTTTACGGCGAGACTCTGCCGCCGCAAGACGGTGCTCCCATCAGGTTGGTAGTGCCATGGAAGTATGGTTACAAAAGTATCAAGTCAATTGTGAGGATAACTCTTGTTGCCGAGGAACCGCCGACAACCTGGAACATTCAAGCTCCGAACGAGTACGGTTTTTATTCCAATGTTAATCCAAATGTTTCGCACCCGCGTTGGAGCCAGGCGCAAGAGCATAGGATCGGCGAATCCAGTTTTAGTGCGCGCGACACGCTGCTTTTTAATGGCTACGCGGAACAAGTAGCTCACCTTTATGACGGAATGGACTTGCGAAGATATTTTTAAGTTGGTTAGTTGACAGTGGTTCGTTGTCAGTTATTAAAAGCATTGAAAACTATGGCGGCTGAAAACGAGCAATTGAGCGGCCTACTGACCACCAACAACTGACTACTGACGTTTTTTGCAAATGAAAGACACGCGCTTCTCCAAACTTGTCTTATTTGTTAACGCCCTCGTGCCGCTCGCGTTGCTGCTGTGGGATGTTTACCACAAACGGGTGGGCGCTAATCCTTTGGAATACGCTACTCGCACTACGGGCATGCTCACGCTGCTGTTCCTTGTGATGACCTTAGCTGTTACACCCGCGCGCAAGATAACCGGGATAAACTGGCTGGTAAAATTTCGTCGCATGCTGGGTCTATTCGCATTTTTCTACGCCTCACTTCACCTAATGACATATATCTGGTTCGATCGCTACTTTAATCTGAAGAGCGTGCCCGGCGATGTTGCTACGCGCCCCTTCATTGCGGTTGGAATGTTGGCGTTTTTTCTGATGGCGCCGCTGGCGATAACCTCAACCGACAAGATGATTAAACGCCTGGGTGGCAAGCGCTGGAACAAGCTGCATAAACTGGTTTACGCGGGCGCGGTGGCCGGCGTAGTTCATTTTTGGCTGTTGGTAAAGTCAGATACCCGTTTGCCGCTCACGTTTGGCTTTCTGCTGCTGCTGCTTCTCGGTCACCGCCTGTTCGTCAAGCTTTACCCGCCGAATGCTTCTCGACCCGGCTCACTACTACCGACCAAGTAACCCATCTGGTACGCTTACCAGACTCCCATCTTCGACTTTTCAGATTGATGAATTCAGTTAACCGCTTTTCAAGTCGCGTTGAGAATTACGCAAAATACCGACCGGGTTATCCGTCCGGCGTACTCGAAATTCTCAATTCGGACTGCGGTTTGACTAAAGATTCCGTGATTGCGGATATTGGATCAGGAACTGGTTTGTTGTCGGAGTTATTTCTGAAAAACGGCAATGCTGTAATCGGGATCGAGCCAAATGAGTTCATGAGAGCAAAGGCGGAAAGCTTCTTGAAAGGCTTTGCGAACTCTAGAAGTATTGCGGCAACAGCGGAAACTACTACGTTGCCCGACAATTCGATTGATTTCATCACCGCCGGGCAGGCGTTTCACTGGTTTGATCGCGAAATCGCAAGAAGAGAATTCGCCCGCATTCTGAAGCCCGATGGTTGGGTGGTGCTCATTTGGAATGCAAGGCGAACCCATTCAAGTGCTTTTCTGCGCACGTACGAAGCGCTATTGTTTCGTTATAGCGTGGATTATGCTGGTGTCAGGCACGAAAATGTAGAGGCCGAAATTGTCCGGTTTTTTTCGCCGCAACCGATGACCTCCGCAAGCCTTCAGAATGTGCAGCGATTTGATTTTGAGTCACTCAAGGGAAGACTTTGCTCGTCGTCTTATGCGCCCGAGGCAGACGATCCCAATTTCGACAAAATGATTTCGGAATTGCAGCACATCTTCAATGCGCATAACCAAAATGGCGTAGTAAACTTCGAATACGATACGAGAGTCTATTACGGACACCTGAGCGGTTGAGGAAATTTCAACGCCACCCAGCCGCCTTGCAAACGCGATGAGTTTTTCGAAAAGAGTGCAACACTACAGCGGTCTGCTCGATCTTACGCTGCAAAGAGCTGGCTACTCGCTGCGGAGACGCTTCTCACACTCCGATGAACAGCAAATCCTGAAACAGTACATCGATGAACTCGTCCCCAGGGACAAGCCGGGCACTGTCGTGGATATCGGCGCAGGAAATGGCGTGCGCTGGTCAAACAGCTACGCGCTAGTGCTTGAGGGCTGGAATGCTCTGGGCATTGAGTCGGACCCTCACAAATACGATTTCCTGACGCAAGTGTACCGGCGTTTTCCCAATGCCAGGCCGCTCAATTGTCGCGTCCAGCCGGACAGCATCGAAGCCCTGCTGGAAGGTTTTGACATCAATAAAGACTTTAGCGTTCTTTGTCTGGACATAGACGGAAACGACTATTGGATTCTCGAGGCGATCTTGTCTTCATTTCGTCCGCGACTAATAGTTACCGAGATCAACGAGAAAATCCCGCCGCCCATTCGCTTCATTGTTAAGTATGACCCCGCTTTTAAACTACGACATCATTTTTACGGATACTCGATTGCGGCGCTGGGTGATCTATGCGCGCGCCATGGTTACGGTATCTTGCGTTTGGAGTACAACAACGCCTTCATTGCGCCGCGTGAGTTGGCACCCGGACGCTTCATTGATGCTGCAACGGCCTACGCACAGGGTTACCGCGATCGTGCCGATCGAAAGGAACGTTTTTCGCCCAACTTCGATGTGGACGCATTGCTCTCAATGCCGCCCGAAGACGCCGTGGAATTTTTGCGGAAGTTTTACGCAAACGACGAAGGCAACTATTACCTTGGGATCAGGGCAACAGACATTCCCGTTCATCGTGCTGAAGCTGAAAGAGCCCTTACTGCCGATCAATTGCTGCAACGAAAGACAAACGAGCGCGGGACGGTAACCTCGTCCTCAACTTCTGACCAACCTTGCCCAATTTGTCATAGCCTCACCGAACCGAAGACGTTGGGCGCGGCGACTTTGGGCGACGATATCGTGTTTGATTTGGTCGAGTGCTGCGGCTGCGGGACACGCTATCTATCGCCGCTACCATCGCCTGAACAACTGCGAAAATTCTATGAGCCTCAGTATTACGGCGGCGAGT
>JBDUCB010000189.1:0-4792 GCA_040003695.1 bacterium | reverse complement strand
AGATAAACCTCGCCCGATCCGGTAAAGCCCGCGCCGTGCATGAACGAAGCGAAGCCGATGCCTTTTCTGATCCGCGGACCTAACGGATTAAAGCCCTCCCTCAGGATCGGGCTACTGCCCCGCGGTTTTCTGTCGTCTGCTACTGCCGTCTGCTCCTGTCTGTTCTCACGCGCGAACCGCTCGCGCTTTTCGTGATAGCCAGTTAACTCAAACGCGCGATCGAGCAGTTGGTTCATATTGACCTGCTCGCGAATGACCTGGCTGGTCGCGGTCGTTTGTCCCGGCTGAATAAAATTGCGCCGACGTAACTCATCTGGCGTTAGGCCCACTGCTGCGGCAACTTTATCCATGTGTCGCTCAAGCGCGAAAATACTTTGCGGCGCGCCAAAACCTCTAAAGGCGCCGTGCGGCGGAATGTTTGTAGCCACCGCGCTCGAGCGAATGCGAACGTGCGGACAAAAATATGGACCAGCAGCGTGAATCGTGCCACGCGATAACACCACCGGAGACAACGTGCAATAAGCGCCACCATCGATGACGAATTCGATCTCCATCGCGAGTAGCTTGCCGTCTGTTGACACAGCGGTTTTGTGGCGCGTTCGTGATGGATGACGCTTCGTCGTTGCGACCATGTCTTCAGCGCGGTCGTAGATAATCTTGACTGGCTTTCCAGATTTCAGTGATAGCAAAGCAGCGTGCCCGGCAATCATCGAGGGATATTCTTCTTTGCCGCCAAAGCCGCCACCGGTTTCGGTTTGAATGACACGCACCCGGTCTTCCGGCAACGCAAACAGTTTGATGAGCGCTTTGTGAACATAGTAAGGACACTGCATGGAGCCCCAGACGGTCACGCCTTCCTGCTCGTTTACGATTGCAATCACACCGTTGTTTTCGATGTAGAGCTGTTCCTGCGCGCCGGTGAAATATTCGCCTTCGACAATTAGATCCGCGCTGGCCCAGGCGTCGTCGACGTTGCCCTTATCAACCAGAAACTTTTTGAAGACGTTGTTGTCGCTCCAAATAATTTCTTTCTTGTCTACGGAATCTTCCAGAGTGAAGATTGCCGGCAGTTCCTCGTATTCAACACGAACGTTGCGACGCGCCTCTTCAAGCAGATATTTGTCTGGATGACCGAGGAGAACTATCGGCTCTTCAGCATGATTTACCTGGTTCTCGGCGAGATAAGGCTGGTCGTTGAGAATCAGCGCAACATAGTTCTCGCCCGGGATATCTATAGCAGTGACGATGGTGAACTCGTCCCAGGGTATGTCGCCTTCAAATGAAATGTTTGTGATTCGCCCGCGCGGCACCGAGCTGCGCACGGTTGCGCCGTAGATCATCTCGGGAAAGGAGATGTCATCAACGTACAGCGCCTGGCCAGTGACTTTTTTCCGGCCTTCCTTGCGCGGGACCGATTTGCCGATGGGGTGATTGTTTGAGTTTGCGCTCGTCAAGATGACGTACTTTACAACCGAGTGGTACTAGCAGCGCAAGCTGACTCAGGTAACTTGCAAGGTGAGCGTCAAACCTGAAGGGAAGATACGACGAGCGCCGGAGGGGCGACAGAATAACATGTTTACAACAGCGGCACTCGAAGAATGCCTGTCGCCCGCTTCGCGGGCTAGGATTATGAGGTCAGAGCAATCCCCGGGCTTACGCCCGGGGCTATTATGTTCCGCGCCTTCCGGCGCTCGGTGAATGTTCATGCAAACATGAATGGCTGCGCGAACCTACCTACGAAAACTTCGCATGCTCCAACAGCAAAAGCCCGACTGAGACAACCGCCAGTGCGTACATTACCGGATGAATCTCTTTGCGCCGGCCGACGATCAGGTACAAGCCAACATGCGAAATGAAGCCCCAAAGAATTCCCTGCGTGATCGAGAAGGTCAGCGGGATAAGAATGATTGTTAAGAACGCCGGCAAGCCTTCCTCAAGTTTTCCGAAGTTGATTTTCCCGACGCTGCGAAACATTGCCGCGCCCACGAGAATCAAAACGGATGCAGTAGCAAACGACGGAACCATGCCCGCCAGCGGCGCCAGAAAAAAGCAGGGCAGGAAACAGAGCGCGGTGAACACCGAAGTCAGCCCGGTGCGACCGCCCATGTTGATGCCCGCAACGCTCTCGACGTAGGCCGTGCCTGAAGACGTTCCCGCCAGCCCAGCGCCCAACGTGGCAAACGAATCGACGATCAAACCCTGCTTCAAATTCTTTGGATGGCCATGTTCGTCCAAAAGATCTGAAGCGTGCGCGACGCCGATGAAAGTGGAAATTGAATCGAATAGATCGGTGAACAGTATTCCAATAATTGCCGGCAGCAGCGAAAGTTTCAACGCGCCGAGAATGTCGAGTTTGAGAAAGACCGTCTTGAAATCAGGTGCCGCGAAGAGTTTGGCGGGCGCAGTAACCATCCCGAGCGCCCAACCAACCAGCGTCGCGAAAACGATGCCAGCCAGAAAAGCAAAAGCACTCTTGCGAATCAGCAACCAGACTGAAACTGCCGTCGCGACGATCGTCAGCAGCGCCGGTGCACCTAATTGACCGAGCTTCACGAAGGTGATCGGGTCTGCGGCAACCAAACCTGCGTTCTTTAGTCCAATAAAAGTCAGAAAGATGCCGATGCCGGCGGCAGTGCCGAGCCGCAGTTCAGTGGGAATTGCTTTCGCTATTGTTTCGCGGATGGGCGTGATCGAGATAACGAGAAACAACACGCCGGCCCAGAAAATAATTCCCAGCGCCGTCTGCCACCAAACTTTCTGCGTGAGGATTATCGTGAAGGTAAAGAAAGCGTTGATGCCCATGCCCGGCGCGACCGCAAACGGCAGCTTCGCATAAAGGCCCATGAACAGCGTCATGGTGAAACAGACGAGCACCGTCGCAGTCAGCACGCCGCTAAAGGCCATGCCGGTTCCCGGAGTGGAAAGGATGGAAGGGTTAACCACCACGATGTAGGCCATCGTGAAAAAAGTCGTGACGCCCGCTATCGCTTCAGTGCGAATGTTTGGCTTTAAAGTTTCCGATGCGTTCACCCGTGGCCTCTAGGGTGAGAATGACGAGAGCGGCTGGAGTCTATTGCACCTAATGGCCGTGCGCAACCAAATATACCTTTGTGTTACCAACGCGTGCGAGACTACTCATGTAGCCCGGCCATTTGCTGTAGAATCCCGAGCTAATTCCTATGATATGCCCGACTACGACTTCCCTCGACAAGACGCCAAGATGTTGCTTGGCGAGAGCAAATCATTCTTCATGCGAAAGGCTTGGTGGGTTCGCCACCTAGAGGCGTTCTGTGAATTTCAAAAGGTATTTCCGGTATTGGTTGTGCCCGAAGAAGATAAGAACTTCGAGTAGACGGTAGTAAATGGTGGAAAAGAGCCAAACTGCAAGACTGCTGGATACTGCGATCCTGGGCTGTCTTTTTTTATTTGCGATCGCTGCCCCAAATTCCATCGCCGCTACGCAGACCGCGTGGCTCGTGGGGATGGCGCTTTGGTTATTGCGCTTTGCTTTTTATCCGCGTCCAAAAGTTTTCCGCACGCCGCTTGATTATTTCCTGTTGGGCTTCTTCATTCTCTCGGGACTATCCGCAGTTCTCTCTTACGAACCAATGGTTTCGATTGGAAAGCTGCGAGCGGCAAGCCTGTTCACGATAGTTTATTTAGTTTCTCAAACCGTGCCGTCGCGTCGCGTAATTCGATTGCTCGCGCTGACGCTGGTGGCATCGTGCATGATCAGTGTCATCTACACTGGAGCAGAACGGCTGCTGGGCAAAGGCGTCAAGATCCACGGCATTTCAGAGACGAGTCCACTTTTCAAAGCAGGCGTTCGCGACGGTGACACGTTGTTGGCGGCAGACGGAGAGAAGCTTCACGACCCACAGGAACTGGTAAACGAGTTATCAAAGCCAAATAAGAAAGTGGCAATCGTTACAGCCTACCGGCATGAATGGGTTTTAACGTGCAAAGTGCCGCGCGGCACATTGCTTCCGGGCAACAGCGCGCTCGAGCAACTCGGCATCGGCAATTGGTCCAAGGGAAGAGATTGGCGCGCGAGCGGTCTCTACGGAAACTTTGTGACCTTTGCTGAAGCGTTGCAATTAATTCTGGCACTGGCGGTCGGGCTGCTGGTGGCGTTGCCGTCGAAGCGAAGTAAATGGGGTCTGCTGCTCTTTCTCGCGGTCACAGGAATGGTGGGCGCGTTGGTGCTGACGGTGACGCGTGCTTCCTGGCTGGCCTTTGCCATTTCCACTGCACTGATTCTGATTCTCAGCGTTAGCCGGCGCACAGTCTTGCTTGCCGGTCTGCTCGCGATTCCATTGATTCTTGCCGGGCTATTCGTGCTTCAGCAAAAACGCAACGTGGGATTCATAGACCAGCAGGATCAATCAACCAGTTGGCGCGAAACCGTATGGCGCGAAGGGTTTCACTTGTTAGTTAGCAAACCGCGACATTTGTTGGTTGGCATTGGCATGGATTCAATCAAATCCCACTGGCGGGAATGGGGGTTGTTTGATAAAGGCCGTTTGCCCTGGGGCCACATGCATTCGAATCCGTTGCAGATTGCGTTGGAGCGCGGCGTGCCCGCACTGCTGGTTTGGCTTGGTTTGCTATTTGTCTACGCGCGCACGATCTGGCGTCTTGTCAGAACGCGGAGCGGTAGCGACGGGGTAGTAGATGGTCGGAACAATGGCTCAGGAATCGGCGAAGAGAATGACCCGCGGCTGCATTGGATCGAACACGGAATTCTGCTGGGCGCACTGGGAGGACTGGTTGGGTTCTTTATTTCCGGGCT
>JBDUCB010000410.1:0-4794 GCA_040003695.1 bacterium | reverse complement strand
TCAGTGTAACAACTCACGGCAGGAGGCGCCTGCTTCATACCATCAAGCGGTAGCGTGCGGATTCTAGAATCAACTGTGCTGCACAGGAAAGGCTTGCCATAAACGAAAGCGACGCGAAGCCGCCGCACTCCAAAAAGTTGAGTGCCAGCATTCGCTCGCTACCGCTCGCGGTTCTGCATCGTTCATCCAAATGGTTCATCGAACGACTTGCTCTGGGGCGTGAAAAACTTCGCGCCGTTGTCAGTGATATAAAGACAGTCTTCCAGACGAATACCAAACTCGCCATAGATAACAATGGTGGGCTCGTCGCTGAAGCACATGCCCGGTTGAATCGGCGTTTTATTGCCCCGCACAAAGTTGGTCCATTCGTGAAACTCGAGTCCAATTCCATGACCAGTGCGATGCGGCAATCCTGGCACCCGGTAATCCGGACCGAACCCAGCGTCGGTAATCACCTTTCGCGCGGCAATGTCGACCGCTTCGCAAGGCGCGCCGACCTTTGCGGCCGCAAAGCCGGCGTCCTGCGCGCGGCGTTCGAGATTCCAAATTTCGCGCTGGCGCGCTGTAGGTTTACCAAAGACGAAAGTGCGCGTGATGTCCGACTGATAGCCGTCGACGGTACAACCACCATCCATTAACACAACGTCGCCTTCATGAAGTTTCTGCGGCGTGACACTGCCGTGGGGAAACGCGGTGTATTTTCCAAAGCTGACAAAAATTCCGCCCGCTGCTCCGCCGAGGGCTTGCATTGCGGCGGCACAGTTGCGCGCGAACTCATCCTGCGGCATCCCTTCGCGCATCGAATCATGCGTGGCCTTGTAAGCGACCAGCGTGATGTCGTTCGCCTTTTGCATTAGCGCGATCTCGGCTAAAGATTTGTACATGCGACAGCCGGCCGTTATCGGCGTGGCGCTAACGTATTGAAGCGCGGGCGCAGCTTTGCGAATACCATCAAAAAGGAAGAAGCGCACGCGTTCTTCCATACCCACACGTCCGGTCCGTAATCTACGGTCGCGAAAAATCTCAGCGACGCGACGGTAAGGACTTTCATCCTCTTCCCAGGTTCGTATGTCGGTGCCGATTTTGATTAACTCGCGCGCGCGCTCCTCTTCAAATTTTGGACAGACCCAGGCGATATCGCCGCGCGCTGGAATAACGAGCGCAAACATGCGTTCGCTGGTTCCCCACTGCATGCCGGTGAAATAGAACATGCTGGCGCCCGGTTCGAGGTAGATCGCGTCGATGCGATTTTCGCGCATCAAGCCCCGGGCCTTTTCAATCCGCGCGCGCCTCTCGTCCAGGGAAATCGGCACGACGTCGCCCGTCATCTTTTTCAGTTTGCGAATTGCTTCCGGCGCTTCGCGCTGTTGGAAAATCTCCGGCGCGGTGGTTTCAGCAAAAGCAACATTGCCAAGCAAACTGGTGGTGGCAAGCGCGGCTGACCGTCGCAGAAAGTCTCGTCTATCAGTACACATGAAATTGTTGTTAGTTAAACTCAGGCTGTGATTGCGCTACCATGCTAACCGACAGTCCCGCGCTGGGCAAAACTTTTTCGCGCAGTATTTTGAAATTAACCCGCGTACTAATCGCCTCGAATGGAATTCTACAATGCACTTGCGGCTGCTGATCTCATTAGCACCGCGCTTTAGCGCGGTGACTTGGGTTACGGCAAAAATCAGAAACCGTTTTAACGGTTTCCAATACTCAAACAACAATCAACCACCGGGCTAAAGCCACGGTGCTAATGAGAAGCTGCGCCGGTAGGACGCATGAGACGCCTTGCCGCGGTGACGCCCAAACAACAAACTATGTTAGATTCTCGGTTCGCAAACTAACAGTTTTTGCTGCAACGAACTGGAAATCCGCTGGAAGGAATTCATGAATGGAAAACGAAAGCAACTCGCCGGAAATTTCTTATGAGATTCGTGTGAAGCCGGGCCGCCCGGGCACTGACCCGGAAGCACCTGACTGGGAAGTGTTGGAACTTGAGAATGGTGTGGTCAAAAATACGGCAGACATTTACGACAACATGACCCTGGCCGAAGCCAATCAAATTGCCGGCATGTGGAGACGGAAAAAGGAAGAAGCGGAGACCGCACCCTCACCTGAATGACACTTGCGCGGGCCGCGAACAGATTTCCGTCGGTACATTCGCGGATTGTTTCAGGCCAACAGATTTTTCCAAACCAAAACTCTTCAACTTCCAGTCGTGACCTTCAACCACGAGCGCGCCGACGTACCCTTGAGGCGCTGGAACCGCCTGCATAGACCAACGTGAAACCTCTCGCTCTTCGCGATAGTTCTTCAGTAACGCCACCGGCTCAAGCGGACTGAGACTTACATCAAACTGATCGAGCGGCATTGATAGGCCTTCGCCGCGCGCTTTTATGTAGGCTTCCTTGCGCGTCCAGCAGTTGAAAAATGCCTGCTTTCGAAGTTCTGCGGGCACCGTGCGAAGGGCCAGTACTTCAGCTCGCGAGAAAAACCGATTTGCAATCAGCTCGTCGTCGAAATCGTCCTTAACATATTCGAGATCGATGCCCAGCTCGCGTCCGCGGGAAAAAACAAAAGCAGCGCGCCCAGCGGAATGTGAAACGTTGAAATTGATTTGCGTCCGGGTATCGAGAAGCAAAAAGGGTTTTCCCTTTGCGCCGTAAGAAAAGCGAAGTTCGGAAGAATTGACGCCGTGATAAGCAGCCAACAGATTTCGCAGTAAACCACGAGCGACGACAAAGTGGTTTCTATCTTTTATGAAATGGAAGCGATGGGCGCGAGTTAGTTCGTCAGGAGACAAGAAAGATTCAAAGATATCGGCCGGGCGATCGTCCAACGCAGCTTGCCACAGGTGAACTTCATCGGCGTTCAGAGCAAGGCCGGGAAACCGCGAGGGTCGGGGTCTCCGCGCGAGCAGCCCGCGTGGGGTGCTGGACTTCAGCGCAACAGCAGGATGACTGTTTGCGTCAGCTTGTCGCATTGGATAGAGCTGCAATGGTTTGGTGTTCAAATAGTTGGCGCGGCGAGATTTTGACGCCTGCCTGCGCTGCGCGCGCAAGAATCAAGGTGCCGAGTATCGAGTCACCGCCAAGATCGAAAAAGTTATCGTTTATGTCCACCTGCTCGACTTGGAGAACGTCGGCCCAGATTTTCATTAAGGTTTGTTCGACCTGCGTGTGCTTTGCCGAACATTTCTTGGCACAGCCGATCGGCTTGCGGTCAGGTACGGGCAACGTCTGGCGATCGACTTTTCCATTTGTCGTTAGCGGCAGCGAATCCATTTTTACGAAAGCAGTTGGCACCATATATTCCGGCACTTTCGTCTTGAGGGCTTTCCGCAGCTCGTCAGTGTCCTGTTCCGTGCCATCCATGACCACATAAGCGATCAAGCGTTTCTCGCCCGGCGCATCTTCTCGCGCAATGACGGCGCAATCCCGCACGCCCGCGCTTTGGCTTAAAATTGTTTCCACTTCATCGAGCTCAATGCGAAAACCCTTGATCTTAACTTGATTATCGATTCGCCCCAGATACACGAGATTGCCGTTCGCATCAAAACGAGCGAGGTCGCCGGTACGGTAAAGACGGCCGCAGCGGTTTCTGCTGAACGGATCCGGGATGAAGCGTTCGTCAGTTAATTCCCGGCGATTGAGATAACCAAGGCCGACGCCGTCGCCGCCAATGTACAGCTCGCCGCTCACTCCCTTGTCGACCGGTTGCAACGATTCATCCAGCAGGTACAACTGGGAATTCGCTACCGGCGTTCCAATCGGTACCGGACCCGAATCGGGATCGTCTTCCGCGACTTCGTAGACGCAGCAACCAACCACTGTCTCCGTTGGTCCATATTCATTGATCAAGCGCGTTAATGGCGAGTGGGTGCGCCAAAAGGCGACGCTTTCCATGTATAACGCTTCGCCGCCGATCACGAGGGTGCGCACGCGGCCACGCACTTGATCGGCAGGCATCAGTTCTGCAAGCGCCCTGAGGTGGGCCGGCGTGATCTTTACGAGACTGTAGTTGTCGCGCGCCAGTAAAGCAGCGACCAGGTTCTCAATACCGTCTGGAACCAGGAATATGGCGCGTCCTACCATCAGCGGCGAAAAAAGGCTGGTGATGGTTAGATCAAAAGAGATTGAAGAGTGGACTGGAGCGCCGCAGCCTTCCGCTACTTCGTACGTTTCCGTGGCCCAGCTTAAATAGTTAACCAGCCCGCGATGATGAATCATCACGCCCTTAGGTTCGCCAGTCGAGCCCGAAGTGTAAATAACGTATGCCAGGTTTGCGGGATTGGCCCAGGAGCCAAGATTGTCTTTCCGTTCCTTGGCGATCGCATCCCAGTCAGTATCGAGCGAAATTCGCGGGCCGTTATGCGGCGGAAGTTGGTCGAGTAGACCGGACTGCGTAAGCAAGACAAAAACGTTCGCATCCTCCAACATGAACGCCAGCCGATCCGCCGGGTAAGTGGGGTCCATCGGCACGTAACCGGCGCCTGCCTTTAACACGCCCAGAATGCCAACCACCATCTCGATCGAACGATCGACACATAGGCCAACGAGCGAATCAGGACCAGTTCCAAAGCGGCGCAGAAAGCACGCCAACTGGTTGGCGCGGGCGTTTAATTCGGCATAAGTAAGTTGCAGATCACCCGCTACTACAGCGACTGCCTCCGGCGTACGCTCTACCTGCGCTTCGAAAAGCTCGTGAACACACTTGTCGTAGGGATAGGCGCGCGCGGTGTTATTAAACTCCGCCAGGATGTGATGCCGCGACACGAGGCCACCCGTGATCTTTTCTCTGATA
>JBDUCB010000048.1:0-4815 GCA_040003695.1 bacterium | reverse complement strand
AAAAAAGAAGAAACCAGTGAGCAGCGTGTGGATGTAATTCATGCCAAACTTCAGGGCGTGCTTGCCACTCAAGACCGAGACGTCGTCACGAAATTGAAATTTCCGCTCTTTCGTCTGCTGCGGCACATTCACATTAGCGCCACTCTGAACCGAGGGGAATATGATGTTCGGGTCGGTGGTTACTCCCAGAATGTTGTTTTCGAAATTCTGATACTGGAACGAAAACTGATTGAGCACTCGCGGGCTGAAGGTGTAGGTGTGGTTTACAACGAAGCTTGTCAGCTTGTTCGTATTCGTATTTCCACCCGCCAGGTCGGCCGGTTGTCCTCCATCAAACTGATCATTGGGTGAATCATTCTTCTGGAAAGCGTAGCGATAAAACATACTCTGCTTATCACTAACGTTGTGATCGATTTTGATGGTAATCAGCGTGTCGTTGTAGGGAAGCGGAATCGTGGGAGACGCGGTCACACCTGGGATCGCGGCAATCTCCGGCAATAACGCCGGGTTTACCAAAAGATTTTGGCGTTCCCGGAACCTTTCGACCGCTCCAAAAAAGAAAAGCTTGTCTTTGATTATGCGACCGCCTATTGAACCACCATACTCTTCCCGGTCATAGCTGGGCTTAGGATCAGTCGTCAGCTTTTCAAAGAAATCCTTGGCGCGCAAGGACTGGCTACGGAAGTTGAAAAAGCCCGAACCATGGAGGTCGTTGGTTCCTGACTTGGAGATCACATTGACAACGCCGCCAACCGAGCGACCGCTCTCTGCGGTCCAGTTATGCTCTAAAACCTGGAATTCTTGAATCGACTCGTACGCGAAATTCTGCAGCAGACTGCCCACAACATTGTCTTTATTGTCTCCGCCATCGACGTTTACATCGACCTGCCTGCCATCACCACCAGCGAAAGCTATATTCCCGACGTGGGTTTTCGTGGGATCGAAATTGCCGACCGGCCGCGCCTCAGGCGCAATGAGCGATAAGCTGGCGAATGTGCGGTTAAGCAGTGGGAGGTTCTGAAACTCGGTCGGCGTTATGCTTTTGCCGATCTCTGAAGTCGTAGTTTGAACCGCAACGCCCTCGGCTGTTACTTGGACCGTGGCCGTCACCTCGCCAGGCTTCAGCTCGAAGTTTTGCGTTACCTTCGCGCCCAGGTTCAGTTCAAAGTCCTGCGCTAACGCTTTGCTGAAGTTCTTGGCCTCAACGGTCAGATCGTACTTTCCCGGAGGCAATTGCGTAATCGTGTAGTCGCCGGAGTCGTTAGTCGTCGCCGTCCTCGCCTCGCCGGTGCCTTTGTTGGTAGCGGTGACCGTGGCGCCAGGCACTACGCGATCTTGCTCGTCAACGACCTTACCGTTGATATCGCCCCTGGTTTGCTGTGCGTAAGTGGGAATCGCCAGAGCGACAACTAACACGAAGACCACTAGGACAGCCTGAAGTACAAACTGGAAATAATTTCTCATGGGGTGTCTCCTTTACGAGCTGATACGAGCTGAGTTTCCTCTACTTGACCAGGTGCTTTCCAATTTCTCCGGACGTGACTGTATTTCCTCGAATGCAAGTCACATTCTCAACCGCGAATCCATTAGTGTCAACATTTATCCCAGCAAACCTTAGGAAAGTTCAGAAGCTCAATCTGAATAAAATTCAAAATTCTGGATATCAGTGTTTCGTTTTCTGAACTGAAGACTATCGTAACTGGTGGTCTAACTACTGGCTTTTCCTAGAAATTCTTCGATTCCTTTGCGGCAATCCTCAGTCATGCGCGCAATCACGTTTACATCCAAGCCGGCCTCGATTGCTTCCCTGAACGCCATGCCGTCAATTTGATACAGCAGAGCTTTCGTCAGGCTCACAGCCGAACGCGATAAGGTTGCAAATCGCCCCGCATATTCGCTGATCTCTGCCTCGAAATCTTCATCTGCAAAAACCTGGTTGACGACTCCAAATTCCCGTGCAGTCTGTGCATCGATTTCGGTACCGCGAGTAAGCAATTCAAAGGCGCGTTTCTCAGAAACATTTCGACGCAGAATGGACGTCACCATCGCCGGCACAAAACCAATTTTCACTTCCGGATAACCAAACCGGGCGTTGGCTGAAGCGAGCACCAGGTCGCAAGCGCTTGCCAGCCCGCACCCACCCGCAAGTGCGCGACCTTTGACCGCAGCAATCACTGGAACGCTTACCTCTCTGATCAAGATAAAAAGTTCCAGTAACGAACGCGCGTCTGCTGCATTTTCGTTGACGGTGCTGTCCGAAATCTTTTGCAAAGCGGAAAGGTCGGCGCCTGAACAGAAATCCTTGCCGGCCCCGGTAATAACGATTGCTCTAACGGAGCTATCGTCGTTAGCTTTTCGCAACGAACTCTTCAACTGTTCGATAACTGAATCGTTGAGCGCGTTACGTTTTTCTGGACGGTTGAGTGTGATTCTGGCGATTGAGCCTTCGACAGTATAGAGGACGGCTTGAGTTTCGTTGCTCATCAGTACGGGTCGATTTTCTAAGATGGCAAATTGGGTAGTACCCTAATTTCAGTTTCTCTGTGCCACCTTTGTGTGCTCTGTGTCTCTGTGGTGAACTTAACTGCACGCAAAAGACTCACCACCGAGGCACAGAGAACACAGAGGACGCACAGAGATTTCAACATAGGTCACTACCGCAAATTAAGTGCGCGTGCTTCTTCGTCCGAAACGTCGATTATCATCCGCAGCAACGCCGTCGAAAATGTTTTGCCCTGCGCATCGGTCATCAGAGACAGCGTGCCGCCGCCACCCAGGCTGTGATGCAAAAGAAAATTCAGCGCGCCAAGGTTCGGCAGCTCGAAGCGTTCGACATCGCCTTTACAAATACCTTTGAAGTGGTCCTTTACTCGCGCGGTGGTTACTTCGCGCACTAGTAACGGATAAATTTCATCACTGAAAGCAATCAAGCCAACATTGGCGGTATCGCCTTTGTCTCCGGAACGAGCATGCGCCAGTTTTACTAGTTGGACCTTCATCCTTTTTTTTAATACCAGATTTTTCATTTTCCAGTCATCATTTTTCATTTCCGAGAGCCCAAGGTTGGCTGCCATTCAAGAAGTTCAGAGTACAACCTTTAGGTTGTTGTCCTCTGAGGAGAATCAAGCTAAAGCTTGGACTCTGAACTGCCGGCACCCTTCCCCAGTTTCAATGAAAAATAAATGAGATATGGAAAATCATTCTTTTAGCAAACAAGCCCGTTACACATCGATCACCTCAACCTTCGGCACAATCTCCTGTTTAGGAATCAGCGCCGGCCAATAGGCAACAATCTTTTCCACTTTTGGCCGGCCACCAGCAAAACCAGTTACGCCCGGTGGGCCAGTCAACACGAGCGGTGCAATCTCTTTGGTGAACCGTTCCACTGCGCTTCGGTCTTCGCTGCGTACACCAACGCGCAGTTGAACTTCGGGTAGATCGGGCGAAGGCAAGCCGGCAAGTGGTCCATGGGTTGCGTTCGCTCCCACAAATTCCGTAAGTATCTCATCAAACTTTAACCCGAGCCGATCGAGACGCCCCCGTAAGATCTTGTCGGCGACTTGCGCCTTATCGTACGCCTCGGGCCAGGAGTAAACGAGTGTGCCTACGGCTTTGTACCCGGCCGAATAGCTGATTGAAACTTTGAAAGTTTCAGTTGCCGGTCGCCCTTTGATTCCATAAATGCGGACACGGTCACGGCCCTCATACTCGAGCTGCACAGTGGTAAAATCGGCCACACAATCCGGCGTAATATATTCGTGAGGATCGCCCATTTCATAAACGAGTTGTTCTTTAATTGAAGGAATAACTATCCATCCGCCGGTGCGTTCGTGTTTCGTAATCACGAACGTGCCATCAGGCGCCGCTTCTACAATCGGAAAACCCACTGCCGCGAGATTGGGGACGCTGCGCCATTCGTATTGGCAGTTGCCGCCTGAGCACTGCGCACCACATTCAATGATGTGCCCCGCGATAGTTCCCGCCGCCAGTTTATTCCAATCGTCTACCGCCCAACCAAATTCATGCATCAACGGCGCGAGCGTCAGCCCGGTATCGGTAGCGCGACCGGTAATAACGATACGAGCACCACGATTCAGCGCTTCAACCATAGGCCCGGCGCCCAGGTAAACATTTGCGCTTTGGATCCGGTCGCGAACTGTATCCAGCTCAGCGCCCGTGTCCATGTTGCGCATGGCAACGCCGCTGGCGAGCAACTCATCGATACGCGGCATAATATCATCGCCAGTCACGATGCCGATTTGCAGCTTACCCGCAAGACCAAGCTCGCGCGCCACTTCCCTCACTGCGCCGGCACAACCCTCTACATTTACGCCACCAGCGTTTGCGGTAACGCGAATGTCGCGCTGGACACAGGCAGGAAGTATTTGCTTCATCAGCGGCACAAAATCTTTTGCGTAACCGGCCGACGGATCGCGCGAGCGCTGCTTCTGCATGATCGACATCGTAACTTCCGCAAGATAGTCGAGCATCAGGTAATCAATTGGACCACCTTCAACCTGGCGCACGGGTGCATCTGGTAGGTCACCCCAGAAACCCTGGCCGGCTGCAATGCGAATTTGCTGTTTCATTCTGAAAAGTTAAGAGTTCAACCTTTTGCTTGTTGTGAGCGGCAACGAAGAAAAGCCTGAACTCTGAAGCGGTGGATAACTGTAGTCGCAAAAGCCGTGCCCACGCAACGCGGGCGACGTGAATCTTTTTGAGATCACGTCGCCCGTTCTATTGCTGAGTATACAAGAGTTCGCAGCAGCCGCTGCGACGCAGGGATCAATTCGTTTGGGCCATTTAGTTTCGCGG
>JBDUCB010000202.1:0-4821 GCA_040003695.1 bacterium | reverse complement strand
ACGAGGAAGCCTCGCGTTACGGCATGCGGCGGGCGCTGACAACCTTTGGTTACAGTGTGTCGGAGGCTGAGTCGGCCGAGGCTGCGCGCGCTTTGCTGCGACAGCAACCGGCTGACTTGATGTTGCTCGACGTAAACCTTCCGGGAATCAGCGGGCTGGATTTCTTGCGTGAGTTGCAAAGTCTAGCAGTTGCAAACGGAAATCCGCCGCTCGTAATCATCATTACTGCCCACGGTTCGGAACGAATGGCTGTCGAAGCTGTGAAGGCGGGCGCGTACGACTATCTTTCAAAGCCTTTTGAGCTCGACGATCTGCGCCTGGTTGTTAAGAACGCGGCTGAGACTATACAACTGCGACGCGAGAATGTTTCGCTCCGCCGTCGTATTGAAGTTGAGCGATCGCAACGCGGCGCACTCATAGGTAATTCTGAAGGCATGCAGCGCGTGCGTTCGATGATTGAAAAAGTGGCAGAGACGGATGCGACAGTTCTGGTACGCGGGGAATCCGGGACGGGCAAGGAATTGGTTGCGCGCGAGCTGCATGAAAGAAACAGCAGCAGAAGTACCGGCGCTTTTGTGGCGGTCAATTGTGCGGCGCTGCCTTCTGAGCTAATTGAGTCGGAACTGTTTGGCCACGAAAAGGGCGCTTTTACAGGGGCTGCAGCGCGCCGGCAAGGAAAATTCGAGCAGGCAAACGGCGGCACTTTGTTCCTCGACGAGATTGGCGACATGAGTTCAAACGTGCAAGCGAAATTGTTGCGTGCGTTGGAAGAACGACGAATCGAACGGTTGGGCAGCAACGAGTCAATTCCAGTTGACGTGCGAATTGTTAGCGCGACTCATCGGCCACTGGAACAGGAAATCGAAAAGGGAAACTTTCGCGCCGATCTCTTTTACCGTTTGCGAGTCATGACGATCGACATTCCACCGTTGCGCGAGCGCCGTGAAGATATACCGCTGCTGGCAGAACAATTCACCCGCGCTGCCGCTGAGCGTTACAGCTTGCCGCTGAGACAAATAGCAGCGAGCGCGTTGCGCCGCTTGGTTGATTACGACTGGCCGGGCAATGTGCGCGAACTAAAGAACACGATCGATCGCGCGGCGATCATGGCGGAAGGCGAAGAGTTGCGTTCCGAAGATCTGCCTGAAGAAATAACGCCGGGCCCGCCAATGGCCCGCGGCAAAGAAGCGGAAACTTCTGCCGATGGTTTGGCTGTACCTTTTACTGCGGACTTTCGTGAAGATCGGCGCGAGTTTGAACGTCGCTACATTTCGCGTTGCCTGGAACACACGCAGGGAAACGTGACCCGCGCCGCTGAAATCCTGGGCATGCACCGCCAGTCGCTACAACACAAACTGCGGCAACTTGGTTTGGGCCGCCGTTATGTTTCTGTTGGCAGCGAGCCGCAGGAAAATGCCGACGAGTGAAAGATTAATCAAAACATCGGCAAGCACAGTTTCGTGCCGTAGGCACGAAATGTTATAGCCTGGCCTGAGTTTGTTGGTTTCCGGCTGCAAGGGCGGCGACTGAAAGTCGCGGCTCTTGCAGCCGAAGTTCTGTAATGCAGTTCAACGGTGCTATAAACATTGGGCTCCTACAGAGCCGAAGGAGATCCACATGAAAGCAAGCCCCGATGCAATCCTGCAGCGCGAACAAGCCGAGTATCTTGATCGCCTGATCGCACAAACGGATCCACTTCTGTTGGAGATGGAAGCCTACGGCGCCGACCATCGTGTGCCCAGCGCGGATCGCGAAGTCGCGCGTTTTGTTGAGATCACTGCCCAGGCAATAAAGGCCAGGCGGGCGCTGGAGATTGGGATGGCAATTGGTTACACAACCATCCATCTGGCGCGCGCGTTGGGTGAAGATGGCATGGTCATCACTATCGATCCAAACGAAGAGATGATTAAGGCAGCAGATAGTTTTCTGGAGCGCGCCGGACTGCGAGATCGCGTGCGTATCGAACGTGGCAAAGCGCTGGAAGTCATCCCGCGTTTAAGAGAAACGTTTGACCTGGTCTTCATTGATGCGTTGAAGGATGAATACGCCGGCTATCTCGAATTGGCGCTGCCGAAAATGCGCACCGGTGGAGTGGTGATTGTCGATAACCTTTTGTGGGGCGGAAAGGTGGCGACTGATACGGCTTCAGAAGATCGCGATACCGGGGCGCTGCAAAAATTCAACGAGCAGTTCATGCAGAACCCGCGCTTGAAGTCGCTGGTTTTGTCGGTCGGCGACGGCTTGGGCTATGCAGTGAAGATTGGTTGAAGTTTTACACTTAGAGAGTCGCAAAGAATTGAAAACGCGACAAGCGCCGAAGGCGCGGAATGTAATAGCCCAGGGCGTTAGCCCTGGGTAAGGGGCGAGATTAGAATGTGGAGCCCTGAAAGGGCGACAGTTTCGCCCTTTCAGGGCTCGCAACACTTAGAGGCCTTCGTGTCCCGGGGCTGTCGCCCCGGGCTATCACATTTCGCCGCTTCGCGGCTTCTGTCACCCGTTCTCTTGATGATGACACTAATCCACAAAAACTCTGACGAAACTCGGGCTCGAGCCGGACGAATTATCGCGGACGGAGGCGTCATTGCTTTTCGCACTGACACTTTTTATGGCCTTGGCGCAGATCCTTTCAATCCCACCGCGCTGCAAAAAATCAGAGAACTGAAGGGCCGGAAAGACACAAAACCAATTCTGCTGCTGATTTCAGACGCTAGCGAAGTTGATCGTTTCATCGCTGAGCGGACAAGAGCGTTTGATGAAATTGCTGAGCAGTGCTGGCCGGGTCCGATCACCTTGATTGGCGTCGCGCGCGCGGAATTGCCCTCACCGTTGACTGCCGGAACCAACTCAATTGGGCTGCGGTTGCCGAACGATGAAACATTACGCAAGCTAGTCCGCCAGTGTGGCGGCGCGTTGACAGCTACCAGCGCTAACCCTTCAGGTCACCCGCCTGCGCGCACCGCCGACGAGGTGGAGAATTACTTTTCCAGGGGAATTGATTTGATCGTTGACGGTGGTGAAGTATCCGCAACCGAACCTTCAACTGTTTTGGATTTGAGCGGACCAGAAGCTCGTCTAGTTCGAGAGGGCGCAATCAAGCGCTCCCAACTCCCAGTTGTGTCTTAGTCTAAAGAAAATGATCCACGAATTTACACGAAGCAACACTAAATTATTTTCGTGAACTTCGTGTTATTTCGTGGATCGCTTTTGCCAGTCTGGAACTGAAGCATCTCAATTGGAACACTACGGAAGTTAAACGCTTATTGGGTCACGGTGACATCCTTAACAAAGCGCCAGTCGCCGCTGGCGTTCACCTTTATGTTGCCGACATTCTTTTGAGCAATCACAATGTTTGCCTGATACCATAACGGCAGCACCGGCACCTCGCGGCTCACGATTTCCTGCGCGCGCGCATAAAGCTGCTTCGCTTTCTCTCGATCAAATGTATTCACCGCTTCATTAAGCAACGCATCGACTTCCCTGTTGCTATAGCGGCTGCGATTGCGTGATGCGCGCTGTTCGGTTGGAATCTCGGAACTTGCATAGAGATCCTTGAAAAAGATTGGATCTTGATTGCCGCCAACCCACTGCCCATAGAATATTTGGAAGTTGCCGCGGCGTAGCTCGTCAAACAGTGTATTGAGTTCAGCCGTTTCAATTGAAACAGGAATGCCGACGTTCTTCAGGTAGTTTTGAATAACTCCAGCAGTATTCTTCGCCGACACGCTGCTGCCTGAAACCTTGAAGATCACCGGCTTGGCAAATCGCATTTGTGGTCCATCGCCATCCGCGTCTTTCAGTCCCGCTTCGTCCAACAACTTCTTAGCCATAGCCGGATCAAACGAATACTTCTGCCCGGGCACATACGCCCACGACTCTTCCGGCAGGATCGAATGGGCCAATTTTCCCTGGCCGAGAAGCAAATCGCGAATCAGAGCCTCGCGATCAATTGCGTAAGCGATAGCTTGTCGCACCTTCACCTCATTAAGTGGTGGCGCGCTGGTATTGAAGGTCAGGACAGTGACATTCGAACCGGTGAACTGCAGCACTTGTAGGTTTGGATCCTGGCCCAATAATTTAATTGCATCGGGCGAAAGGCTGGTCGGCAAAGGAGCGATATCAACCCGGCCCGCTCTTAACTCTGCCTGCAAGGCGTTGGTGTCGGCGATTACGCGCACACGCAGGGCGGGAATGTGCGGGGCGCCTTCCCAACACTCGGCATACGCATCGAGATCGACAACCTGTTGCGAGTTGTCATAGTTCTTGAACTTGAAGGGTCCCGTCCCCAACGGGTGCGCCTTCTGCGACTCGTAACTGTCTTTGGGAATGATCGCTACCGGAACCAGGTTGCTAAGCAAGCCAGTCCAGGGATGAGTCAACGCGATCACAAGCGTCTTCGCATCCGGCGCATCAACGCTCTTTATGTAGCTTTTCTTATCAACTCCCGAGCCTTCGTAAAAGCTGGCAGACTTCGCAAAGTTACTGGAGAAAACCAGGTCAAGCGTGTACTTAGCATCGGCGGAACTGAAAGATCTCCCGTCATGAAACTTCACACCATCCCGCAGGATAAACGTGAAAACGGTGCCATCGGCGTTTTGCTGTACGTCGGATGCCAGATCACCGACGTACTCAAACTTGTCGTCCTTCTTAACGAGGGAATTGAAGATCAAAGCGCGGACACGTTCGCTGGCGGCATCTACCGAGGGCGAACCAATCGGATCAATCGTGCGAATGTTATCGCTGAGCGCAATCACAAACGTGTTGCTGCGTCGCCGGCAACTTGCACCCAACATTAAAAACATGGCGGCGATAAGAAACAGACCG
>JBDUCB010000389.1:0-4827 GCA_040003695.1 bacterium | reverse complement strand
TTCGTCACGCGGCTACGCTGCAGATAATGTTGACAGTGCCGCCGACGAATGCAGACGCGCCGGGTGGTCCATACGCGATGGGCATCCAACGCCGAAATATTGCGGGGAATAGTTGTTGGGGGCACACAGGATTTTGGGGCACCTCAGCTTTCCATTGCCCGGACATTGATGTGACTATTGTTCGGCATTACAACCAGGCGCAGCCGGCTCCGGATTTCATATTCAGGACGTTGTTCGACGAGATTGCTCAAACGCTGCGCGTTAGTAAATCGTAAATCCTGAATTGTTATTCGTGAGCAATTCGATATCGGCTATGCCGAGTTCCGTGCGGTAAGGCTTTGCCTTACCGACAGGTCATCCTTAAAAATCTTCGCGAGGCTCAGCCTCGCGAAAGATTCCTTCCGGGCTCGACGGAAAGGCAGAGCCTTTCCGCACGGAAGATGGCAGAGCCATCGCCAGCAGGGAGAAAGTAAAAGCCAGACATGAGCCAATTTAACGAGAGCTTGCCGGTGGCCTGTAGCCTGACAGATGCCGAGTTGCAGCAGCGCCGGCGCGATGTTTTGCAAAAGGCGAGAACGGCAGTAGTTCAAGTGATAGAAATCGAGGAGGGATTTCGTTATCAGTTTTCATAAGATGAAGCGACGCTAAGTGAGCTGGCAAATCTGATTGAGCTTGAACACAAGTGCTGTCCTTTCCTAAAATTTAGTCTCATGGTCGAACCCGGCGATGGTCCTATCTGGCTGGATATTACGGGACCCGAAGGCACCAAAGATTTCCTCGCCGAACTTTTCAACTGACTTCCAACGAACGTGAATCGTAAATCGTGAATAGTGAAGGCAGGAAATTAGCCGCAGATGAACGCGGATAAAACGCGGATCTGAATAAAGACAGAAGGCAGTAGGCAGTAGGAACGTGAATCGGAAATGCTAAATCGTGAATCGTGAGTAAGACAAAGTCGGAACCCCGACGCGTCGGCGAAAATGACCTACACGAAAGCGCCCCCTCACAGCCGCGCTACTACCCAGTCCCGGTTTGACCCACATGCGCGAAGCTGTTACAAAATTCGACTCATAACGTCTGCTTTTCATATTGAGCGCCAACAAATCGCAAACGCGATTCAATAATAACTTCGCTAACGCAGGTTCGATATGGCCGAGAATGTCTCCACCCTCGCGAGTTTTGCTGCACCGCCGCCAGTGGCGCCGCGACTCGTAAAAGCCCTCTATCGCGAGAATGAAATAATTCCCGACTGGCTCCGTGTGTTGAAGTGGTCTCTCGCAATTATGGCCGTCTTTACGGCGTATCATGTGATCGAAAAATTTATTGTCCACGCGCCGCATCCTTTCATTTACAACCCCGCTGAGTTTTCCTGTCGCGTAGTTGGTTTGTCTCATTATTCAGTTGGCCTGCTGTTCTTGCTGACGGCGCACCGCATGCGACGCGCTTCCAGCCTGGCCTGGTTTGTGAGTTTGCTGGTATTGGGAGTGATGCTGTGCGTCTTCTTCTACAAGTTTGGCGCCGATAAAAACCCGGTGCTGCAAATGCTTTTCTTTCTTTATTTCATCATTCACGGCTACCGCGACATGGTATTTTTCTATCGCCCGCTTTCCGCCACGCCCGGCGACATCGAACGACTGCGACACAGGATTCTCAACCTCACGCAAGCCTGCCTATTGCTGTCGCTTTATTTTATTCTGGTGCCTCTTTATCTGGTTTATCTCAACAACCGGCACAAGTTTTACGAGCCCGAACTCAAGGCGCGCATCGACTTGCTCATGCCCTATCTGAAACTGACGCTGCTTTTCGGGTGGCCGATCCTCTTGATCTGTTTTGTTAAAATCTGGCGGGCGATAAGAACGTTTCCCGGTGGCCAGGTTTGGACTGACAACCGGCCCATATTTCTCGTCTTGATTTCAGCGTCCATAATTTTTCTGGCATCGCCCATTCTTGGCGTCTGGACTTTCCATCTTCTAATACTTACTCACTTCGTCGGCTGGTATTTGTTCGCGAGCCGTCGCATGTCTACGCTACCCACACAAAGCACCTGGAGCGACGGATTATGGAAATGGATCCGCGGTTCGGTTGCGGGGTTTCAGACGCTGCACGTCGGCGTGGCTGTGGTGTTTTTGGCGCTGATACTGATTAGCTTTCTCTTTCCCAGCCTTACATTGCTCACGGTGATGGTCAACTCTAAAGCCTTTTATTATTGGAACTTGATCCACGTCACAATTAGTTTTGCTCCGAAATAAAGAAATACCAATCCAGTCCGCAGATTACGCAGATTCCACAGATTACAAAGCAAGACTCAAGAGTTGATAAGAAGGGGCCCAAGCAAGCTTAGAGCGCTGGACGCCTTGCAGTTTGCCAAAGCGCTTTTTTAAATCTGTGTAATCGGTGTAATCTGTGCACACACAAAATCCGCAATCCGAAATTCGCAATCCGAAATTCTTATGAGTACTGAACCAAACAAAGTTATCTATTCCATGGTCGGCGTCAGCAAGTTCTATGACAAGAAGGCCGTGCTGAAGGACATCTATCTTTCCTATTTCTATGGCGCGAAGATTGGCGTCATCGGTCTCAATGGCTCGGGCAAATCGTCGCTGCTGCGCATACTCGCCGGCGTCGACAAAGACATCAACGGCGAGACGGTCATCTCGCCCGGCTACACCGTCGGCTATCTTGAACAGGAGCCACTCATCGACGACTCACGCACCGTGCGCGAAGTTGTCGAAGAAGCAGTAGAGCAAACTGTTAGTTTGCTAAAGGAGTTTGATGAGATTAACGCCAAGTTTGGCGAAGAGATGTCGGATGAAGACATGGACAAACTCTTAGCGCGTCAGGGTGAAGTCCAGGAGAAGCTTGACCATCAGGATGCGTGGGACCTTGATGCGCGTTTGGAGATGGCGATGGATGCGCTGCGCTGTCCGCCGCCGGAAACGCCCGTGAAAATTTTGTCAGGCGGCGAACGCCGGCGCGTTGCGCTGTGCCGTTTGTTATTGCAGAAGCCCGATATTTTGCTGCTCGATGAACCGACGAACCATCTCGATGCGGAATCAGTCGCCTGGCTTGAACATCATTTGCAGAGCTATCCAGGGACAATCATCGCCGTAACTCACGACCGCTATTTTCTCGACAACGTTGCCGGTTGGATCCTCGAACTCGATCGCGGCGCAGGCATTCCCTGGAAAGGGAACTACACGAGTTGGCTCGAACAGAAACAGGAGCGTCTGCGGCGCGAAGAAAAATCTGAAAGCGAAAGACAGAAGACGTTGCAGCACGAACTGGAATGGATTCGCATGTCGCCCAAAGCGCGAAGGGCCAAGGGCAAAGCGCGTATTAATTCCTACGAAGCTCTTTTGCGCGAAGAAACTGAAAAACGTCGCGAGGATCTGGAGATTCATATTCCGCCGGGCCCGCGGCTCGGCAACGTCGTAATCCAGGCGGACAAGGTAAGCAAAGCCTACGGCGATAATCTGCTGGTCGAAGACATGACGTTTGCGCTGCCGCCCGGCGGTATCGTCGGGGTGATTGGTTCAAACGGCGCCGGCAAGACAACCTTGTTTCGCATGATCACGGGACAGGAGAAGCCCGACGTGGGAACGATTCGCATTGGTGAAACTGTTTCCCTGGCCTATGTCGATCAGAGCCGCACACTCGATCCGGAAAAATCTATCTGGGAAGAAATATCGGGCGGCACGGATCTCTTAATGCTCGGTAAGCGTGAAGTGAATTCGCGCGCGTACGTGGGACGTTTTAACTTTTCCGGTTCAGATCAGCAAAAGAAAGTCGGCATGCTGTCGGGTGGTGAACGCAACCGCGTGCACCTCGCGAAAATGCTGAAAGAGGGCGCGAATGTGCTGCTGCTCGACGAACCGACAAATGATTTGGATGTGAATACGCTGCGCGCGTTGGAAGAGGCGCTGGAAAACTTTGCCGGCTGCGCCGTAGTGATTTCTCACGATCGCTGGTTTCTCGATCGCATTGCCACGCACATGCTGGCGTTCGAAGGCGACAGCAAAGTGGTTTGGTTTGAAGGGAATTATTCGGAGTATGAAGAAGATCGAAAAGCTCGGCTGGGGGCGGCGGCTGAGACGCCTCATCGGATTAAGTATCGACAGCTTACGCGCGGGTGAGAGACGCGGCTTTGCCGCCCTCCGTGCGGTAAGGCTCCGCCTTACCGAAAGGCTTACCTTTTTGATCTTTGCGCGAGGCTGAGCCTCGCGCAACATGTGAGTGGGCCGCTCGCCGGAAAGGCAAAGCCTTTCCGCACGGAAGGCGGCGCAGCCGCTACATTAAGCTGATTGGTTTTAAAGCTGTGTAATCTGCGAAGTCTGTGGATTAAGAGATCTTCATGAGGATATTGAGAGATGACGAATACTATTTGTAGCTTTGCCTTGCTCGCGATACTTGCAATCGCGGGCTTGCTGCTGGTGTCACCGTTAACCGCGCAGACTTTACCTAACGAAACGCCGGCCAAGTTCACACCGACGAATGACGGGTTTGACTACGATCGTCGTGAAGTGATGATCCCGATGCGTGACGGCGTGAAGCTGCATACGGTCATTCTCGTACCAAAGGGCGTTAAGAGCGCGCCGATACTTTTAACGCGTACGCCTTATAACGCCACCGTACTGACCACACGCATTAACAGTTCGCACCTTGGCCCGAGCCTGTACGGTTATGACAACGCCACCGACGTCATCGTCGAAGGGGGCTACATCCGCGTCGTCCAGGACATTCGCGGCAAGTACGGCTCTGAAGGCGAGTATGTCATGAACCGCCCGGTGCGCGGGCCGCTGAACCCGACGCAGGTCGATCACCCGACTG